>NZ_JBHSFP010000014.1:0-207364 GCF_042654065.1 Sphaerisporangium dianthi
GTTGGTGCCGCCCATGCTGAAGGAGCTGACTCCGGCGACCAAGGGAACGCCGGGCTCGCCCCACGATGTGTGCTCGGAGCAGACGCGCAGCCGCAGCTCCTCCATCGGGATGTCCGGGTTCGGGGTCGTGTAGTTCAGGCAGGCGGGCAGCTCGCGGTGCCGGATCGCCAGCGCGGTCTTGATCAGGCCGCAGATGCCGGCCGCCGCTTCCAGGTGTCCGAGGTTGGTCTTGACCGATCCCACCGGCAAGGGCCTGCCGGGCGGACGGGCGGCGCCGAGCACGGCGCCGAGGGCGGCGGCCTCGATCGGGTCGCCGATCCTGGTGCCGGTGCCGTGAAGCTCGACGTACCCGACCCGCGCCGGATCGACGCCGGCGTCCTGGTACGCCAACCTCAGCACCTGCTCCTGGGCGAGCCGGCTCGGCACGGTGAGCCCGCCGCCGCCGCCGTCGTTGCCGACCGCGCTGCCGGCGATCACGCAGTAGACCGGGTCCCCGTCGGCGAGGGCCGCGGCCAGGGGTTTGAGCGCGACCAGGCCGCCACCCTCGCCCCGCACGAAGCCGTTCGCCCCCGCGTCGAAGGTGCGGCAGCGGCCGTCGGGCGACAGGCCGCCGAACCCGGCCGCCTCCATCGCGCCGGCCGCCACGATGTTCAGGTTGACCCCGCCGGCGAGCGCGAGCTCCGACTCGCCGGCGAGCAGGCTGCGGCAGGCCAGGTGGACGGCGACCAGGGACGACGACTGGCCGGTGTCGACGGTCATGCTGGGGCCGCGCGTGCCGAGGAAGTAGGACAGGCGATCGGCGATGAGGCTGCGCTGCAGACCGGTGAAGGTGTGCCGGGCCGCGGGATCCACTCCGAGGCTCTGGGCCAGCCTCGCGTAGTCGTCCCGCATGACACCGACGAACACTCCCGTGCGGCCGCCCCGCAGGCGCGCGGGCACCAGGCCGGCGTCTTCCAGCGCTTCCCAGCCGAGTTCCAGCACCAGCCGTTGCTGCGGGTCCATCGCGGCGGCCTCGCGCGGCGAGACGCGGAAGAAGCCGGCGTCGAACCGGTCGATGCCCGGCAGGAAGGAACCCCATTGGACGCCGGGCGCACCGGCGGCCCGCGCGTCCGTGTCCGTGTCCGTGTCCGTGTCCGTGTCCGCGTCCGTGTCCGCGTTCATATTCGCGTTCGTGTCCGCGTTCGTATTCGCGTCCCAGCGGTCTTCGGGCACCCGCGTGACGGCGCTCTCCCCCTGCCGGAGCAGGCGCCAGAACGCGGCCGGGTCCGCCGCGCGCGCGAACCGGCAGGACAGCCCGACCACCGCGACCGCGTCCTCGGTGTGCACGCCCGCTCCCTTCCTTCGGCCTGGGCCTCTCACAGGACCTCGGCGAGCCAGTCGTGCATCGCCCTGGCGGACTCGGCCGCGTGCTGGGACAGCAGGGTGAAGTGGTCGCCGGGCAACGAGGCGGAGGTGTGGAGGAGCCGACCGGGAAACTGGTCCTCCGGCGCGGTCGCCGGGACTCCTGGGAGCGTCCGCGACGCCCTGAGGTGCAAGGTGGGCGTGCCGATCGGCGTCGGCGCCCAGCCGTCGAACAGCCCGACGTAGCCGCCCATCGCGCTGAGTTGCGCGCCCGGTGGCGCCGACCGGGCGTCCCGTGCGAACAGGTCGCGCCGCCGCGCCTGCTCGCGCATGAAGGCCGCGCGCACGTCGTCCATCTCGGCCACCGGCAGGTGAATGTCGAAGAGCACGACGGCCGCGGCGGGCCGGCCCGCCGCCTCCAGGTGCTCGGCCAGGCCGCGTGCGATCCAGCCGCCGGACGAGTAGCCGGCCAGCACGACGGGCGCCGGGCCGAACCGTGCCTCGATCGCGCTCCGCAGTGCGTTGAAGAGGGCGGGAAGGTCGGCGGGCAGCGGGCGTCCTTCTGAGAACCCTGGCGGCCACAGCGTCCAGACGTCCCTCGGTTCGGGGAGCGCGGAGGCGAGGAAGGAGTAGGCCACGTCCGTGATGGGCGCCACGGGCGGAACCGCGCACACCAGCGCCGGCCGCGTGCTCCCGGTCGCCGTCCTGACCAGCGTTGCGGCGCCGGGGGCGGCGTTGGGGCCGAAAGTGTCGCGCAGCCGTGCGGCGGCGCGGACCAGTCGCATGGCGTCGTTCGCCCTGCCGCTCTCGACCCCGCGCAAATACAGGGAGACGAGGCTGTCACGGCCTTCCGTCCCACCGCCGCCCGCCGCGGGGACCGAGACTCCTGCCGCCCCCACCCCCGCGCTCCCATCCGCACCCGCGCTTCTATCCGCACCCGCGACCGCACTTCTATCCGCGTCCGCGTCCGCACCCCCACCAGCGCCCGCGTGCGTGTCCGCGTCCGCACCCCCACCAGCGCCCGCGTGCGTGTCCGCGTCCGCACCCGCACCCCCGCGCGCGTCCGCACCGGCATCCGCAGACGCATCCGTGGGGACGGTGCCCGTTTGCGGCTCGGCGGGTCCCGCCGTCGTGTCCGGCCCCGCCGGTGGCGCCCGGTGCGAGGTGGCTTCCGAGACGAGCGCTTCGAGGCGTTCGGCGAGGTCGCGCACCGTCGGATAGTTCAGGACATCGGTGAGCCGCAGCTCGACTCCGGTGGCTATCGCGATCCGGTTGCGCAGTTCCACGGCGGCCGTCGACTCCAGCCCGAGATCACGGAAGGTGGCGTCAGAGGGGAACCCGTCGAGAGAGGGGTACCTCAGCACTGCGGCGAGGTGCCCTCCGACCAGCCGAGCCAACTCCTCACCACGCACCCCACCACGCGTCTCACCGCACTCCCCACCGCTCGCCTCACCAGGCTCCTCACCGCGCGCCTCAAGGCTCGCCTCACCAGGCTCTGTGCCGGGCTCCGTCGCGCGTGGTGGAGGCGGGCTCGGCCGGACGGGCGGCGGCGTGGGGGCGGGGGCTTCCGGGGGCAGGACGGCGGGGAGCACGGGGCGCAGCCAGTAGCGTTCGCGCTGGAAGGCGTACCCGGGCAGATCCATCCGGTGCGCGCCGCTCTCCTCGAACACCGCGTGCCAGTCGAGCGGCACGCCGCCGACGTGTGCCTCTGCCAGCGAGCACAGGAACCGGTCGAGCCCGCCGTCGTCCCGCCGCAGCGTGCCGAGCACGCAGGCGCGGACGCCGCTTTCGTCGATGGTCTCCCGGACGCCCGGAGCGAGCACCGGATGCGGCCCGACCTCGATGAGCACTCTGTGCCCGTCGGCGAGCAGCGTCGCGACGGACCGGTCGAAACGGACGGGCTCCCGCAGACTGCGGTACCAGTGGCGGGCGTCCAGCCGGTCCACCGCCGGGTCGGCCCACTGCCCCGTGACGCCGGACACGAACGGCAGCTCGGGGGGCGTGGGGGCGACCGGGGCGAGGAGGCGGAGCACCTCGTCGCGGATCCGTTCCACCTGCGGGGAGTGCGAGGCGTAATCGACCGGTATCCGCTGTGCCCGGACGCCCCGCGACGCGCACTCGGCCAGGAACCCGGCCAGCGCGTCCTGGTCGCCCGAGAGCACCGTGGTCCGCGGGCCGTTCACCGCGCCGATCGTGAGCCGGTCGCGCCACGGCAGCGCCAGTTCCCTGGCCTGCTCCTCGGGCAGTCCCACCGAGGCCATGCCGCCGAGGCCGGACAGCCGCGCGAGGGCACGTCCGCGCAAGGCAGCCACCATCATCGCGTCGGACAGCGAGAGCGCCCCGGCGAGCCACGCGGCGGCGATCTCTCCTTGGGAGTGCCCGGCGACGGCCGCGGGCCTCACCCCGTACGCCAGCCAGAGCGCGGCCAGCGAGATCGTCACCGCCAGTGACACCGGTTGCAGGATGTCCACGCGGTCCATGGAGGGCGCCCCGGCGTCGCCCCGCAGGACGGCGACCGGCGACCAGTCCGCGTACGGGGCGAGGGCCTTCTCGCACTCGGCCATCTGGTCGCGGAAGGCCGGTGAGGAGTCCAGCAGTTCCACGCCCATGCCGCGCCATTGCGCGCCCTGTCCGGGGAACAGGAACGCGGCGGTCGCGGCGGCGTCGCGGACATGCCCCGTGACCAGGTGCGACGCGGCGTCCCCTGCGGCCAGCGCGGCGAGTCCGGCGAACAGGTCATCCCGGTCGCGCCCGACGATCGCGGCGCGGTGGGGGTGGTGGGTACGGGTGGTGGCCAGCGAGTACGCCACGTCCGCGGCGTCCCATCCTTCCGGGAGGCGGGCCAGGTGTTCACGCAGCGCCCGCGCCTGCGCCGCCAGAGCCGGACCGCTCGCCCCCGACAACACCCAGGGCGACCACCGCCCGGACGCCGTCACGGAGGCTCTGGTCGGCCCGGACGGCGCGGCGGCGTTTCCGGGGTGCGGTCCTCCTGCCGCGGGCGCGCGTTCCTCGCCCTCCTGGAGGATGAGGTGGGCGTTGGTGCCGCTGACGCCGAAGGCCGAGACTCCGGCGCGGCGGGGCCGTCCGGTGGCGGGCCAGGGGACGGGCTCGGTGAGCGGCCGTATCCCGGCGTCCCAGTCGGCATGGGGAGTGGGCGCGCCGATGTGCAGGCTGGCGGGGAGCGTCCCGTGGCGCATGGCCATCATCATCTTGATCATCCCGGCCACTCCCGCCGCCGCCTGGGTGTGCCCGAGGTTCGACTTGACCGAGCCGAGCCACAGCGGCCGTCCCCCGTCCCGGCCGCGTCCGTAGGCGGCCGCGAGCGCCGCCGCCTCGATCGGGTCGCCGAGCCTGGTCCCGGTCCCGTGCGCCTCGACCACGTCGACCTCGTCCGACCGCACCCCCGCGTCCGCGAGCGCCGCTCTGATCACCGCTTCCTGCGCCCGGCCGCTCGGCGCGGTGAACCCGTTGGAGGCGCCGTCCTGGTTCACGGCGCTGCCGGCCACCACCGCCCACACCCGGTGGCCGGCGGCCCGGGCCGCCGACAGCCGTTCCAGCACGACGACTCCCGCCCCCTCCGCCCACGCCGTTCCGTCCGCCTCGGCCGCGAACGCCTTGCACCGCCCGTCGGGCGCCAGCCCGCCCTGCCGCCAGAACTCCGCGAAGCGCGCCGGGGACGACATGACGGTCACCCCGCCGGCCACCGCCAGATCGCACTCCCCCCGGCGCAGCGCGGCGACCGCCAGGTGCACGGCCACGAGGGACGACGAGCAGGCCGTGTCGACCGATAT
This sequence comes from Sphaerisporangium dianthi, assembly GCF_042654065.1. Taxonomy (NCBI): domain Bacteria; kingdom Bacillati; phylum Actinomycetota; class Actinomycetes; order Streptosporangiales; family Streptosporangiaceae; genus Sphaerisporangium; species Sphaerisporangium dianthi. The sequence goes on from NZ_JBHSFP010000014.1 coordinate 5,133, forward strand.
CGCCGGGCCGTGGACGCCCAGCGCGTACGCGGCCCGGCCGGACACGGCGCCGGCCGCGTTCCCGACCCCCACCAGGCCGACCAGGTCGTGCGGAACGCCGGCGAGGCCGGAGGCGTAGTCGCCGCCCATCACCCCGGCGAACACCCCGGCCGCACCGCCCGCCAGCCCTGCCGGATCGATGCCCGCCGACTCGAGGCCGTGCCACACCACTTCAAGGAACAGCCGCTGCTGCGGGTCCATCACCAGCGCCTCGCGGGGCGAGATGCCGAAGAACGCCGCGTCGAAGCCGGCCGCCTCCCGCACGAAGCCGCCGGCCATCGCGAACGGCGCCCTGTCGTCGCCGGCCAGGTCGAACAGGCCCTCCAAGTCCCATCCCCGGTCCGCGGGGAAGTCCGATACCGCGTCACCTCCGCGGGCCACCAGGTCCCACAGGTCGTCAGCAGAGGCCACGCCTCCAGGGAAGCGGCATCCCACGCCGACCACGACCACCGGATCGCCGTCGCTCCGCGCGTTCGCCTCGCCGTCGCTCCGCGCGTTCGCCTCGGCGTCGCGCAGGCGCGCCCGCGTCTCGTACAGCTCGGCCGTCACGCGCTTGAGGTATTCGACCAGCCTCGGGTCATCGGACATCGGACACCGCTCCCAACAATCGATTCGACGGGGACCTCCGGGCGATTCGGCAGGGCGTTCGGGGCCCTCGGTCTAGCCGGAGCCGAATTCGCGGTCCACGAACGCGAGCAGGTCCGCCACGGACGCCGACCGGATGTCGTCGGCCACCGCCTGGCGGGCCGCCGGCGGGTCGTCCTCGGCCACCAGCCGGCGGGTCGCCGGCGGGTCGTCCGGCGCGGCACCGGGGGCGCCGGGGGCGCCGGTCGTGTGGGGGGCCATCAGGACGCTGAGGTGCTCGGCCAGCGCCGCCGTCGTCGGATGGTCGAAGACGAGGGTCGCGGGGAGCCTCAGGCCGGTCGCGGCATTGATCCGGTTGCGCAGTTCCACGGAGGTCAGCGAGTCGAAACCCATGTCGCGCAGCACGGCGCCGGTGGGGACGTCCTCGGCCGAGGCGTGGCCCAGAACGGCGGCGACCTGCCCGCGCACCAGCGTCATGAGGCGGCCCCGGCGCCGGCCGGGCGGCAGGGCCGCGAGCCGCCGCGTCAGCGCCTCCGGTGTCTCGGCGGGCGCGCCCGCAGTGCGTCCGGCCACGGCTCGGCGCGCCGGACGCACGGCCATGGCGCGCAGCAGGGGCGGGAGGGCCTCTCCCAGGCCGGCCAGGATGCGAAGGTCGAGGCCGATCGGCGCGAGGAGCACCCGATCGGAGCCCATCGCCGCGTCCCACAGCGCCAGCCCTTCCTCGGCGGACAGCGCGCGCACGCCCGTGCGGGCGATCCGCGCGCGGTCCGCGGCCGCCAGCCCCGCGGCCATCCCGCCACCGGCCACCGCTCCCGCCGCCGTCTCGCCACCGGCCGCCACTCCCGCGGCCATGCCGCCACCGGCCACCACTCCCGCGGGCGTCTCGCCACCGGCCGCCGCTCCCGCGGCCGTCCCGCCACTTGGGACGCCGTCCGCGGACGCGCCTCCCGGGCCGGTCGGCGGCGCGCCGCCGGTGGCGGGGCCGGGGTCCCACAGGCCCCAGGCCAGCGAGGTGCCGGGGAGCCCTTCACTCCGGCGCCATGCCATCAGGGCGTCCACGAACGAGTTCGCCGCCGCGTAGGCGCCCTGCCCGGCGGTGCCGAAGACGCCGGCCGCGGACGAGAAGCACACGAACGCGGCGAGGTCGAGATCCTTCGTCAGCTCGTGCAGGTGCCAGGCGCCGTCCGCCTTCGGCCGCAGCACCTTTTCGAGGCGTTCGGCCGTCAGCGACCCGATGACCCCGTCGTCGAGCACCCCCGCGGCGTGGACCACCATGGTCAGCGGATGCTCGTCCGGGATGCCCGCCAGCAGCTCGGCGAGCCGTTCGCGGTCGGCCACGTCGCACGCGGCCCGCACCACGTGCGCGCCCATGGCGACCAGTTCCGCCTCCAGCTCGGCGGCGCCGTGCCCGGTGCGGGCTCCGCGCCCGGCGAGCACGAGATGCCGCACGCCGTGCTCCCGGACCAGGTGCCGGGCGAGCAGCCCGCCGAGCCGTCCGGATCCGCCGGTGATCAGCACCGTCCCGCCGGGGTCGGGGCGGCGGGGGACGGTCAGCACGACCTTGCCGACGTGCCGGGCGTGACTGACGTGGCGCAGGGCCTCCTCGGCCCGGCGGAGGTCCCAGCCGCGGCGCGGCGCCGGGACGAGCGCGCCCCGGGCGAACAGCGCGACCAGCTCGCGCAGCATCTCCTGGACCCGCCGCGGCCCGGCGGAGGCGACGAGGTCGAACGCCCGGTAGGTGATCTCCGGGTGGGCGGCGGCGACGTCGCGCGGGTCGGTCTTCCCGATCTCGATGAACCGGCCGCCCGGGGCCAGCAGGCGCAGCGAGGCGTCCAGGAAGGGTCCGGTGAGCGAGTTCAGCACCACGTCCACACCCCTCCCGCCGGTGGCCGCGAGGAAGCGCGGCTCGAAGTCGACCGTCCGGGAGGAGGCGCTGTGGGCCTCGTCGACGCCGTACGCGCGCAGGGTCGCCCACTTGCCGGGGCTCGCCGTGGCGAACACTTCCGCGCCGAGGTGCCGGGCGATCTGGACGGCCGCGATGCCCACGCCGCCCGCCCCGGAGTGGATCAGCACCGACTCCCCCGGCCGCACGCGGGCCAGGTCCTTCAGCGCGTAGTACGCGGTCAGGAAGGTCATGGGGACGGACGCCGCGCGCTCGAACGACCAGCCCTCGAGGATGGGCGTCACCAGCCGGTGGTCGATGACGGCGACCGTGCCCATGGCCCCGGCGAAGACGCCCATCACGCGGACGCCGGGTTTCAGGCCGTGCACCGCGGTCCCGCACTCCACCACCACGCCGGCGGCTTCGGCGCCGGGAACCGCTCTCCCCGGATACATGTCCAGCGCGATCAGCACGTCGCGGAAGTTCACGCCCGCCGCCCGTACGGCCACCCTGACCTGCTCGGGCGCGAGCGGTTCGAGGGCCTCGGGGCAGGGCAGCAGGGCCAGGCCTTCGAGCGTGCCCGGCCGGGTGCTGTCCAGGCGCCAGGCCGGCGCGCCGGCGGGCGCGGCCAGCAGGCGGTCGGCGGCCACCGACCGCAACCGGGGCACGAACGCCTCGCCGGACCGCATCGCCACCTGCGGCTCGCCCGCCCGCACCGCAGCCTCCGCAGCCGCCCGCAACGCCGGCCCAGCGTCGGCGCCGAACGGCGGAACGTCGTCGGCGCCCAACGGGACATCGTCGGCGTCAGACGGGAGATCGTCGATGCCGGAGGGGAGGTCCTCGGTGCCGGAGGGGAGGTCCTCGGTGCCGGGCGGGACATCGCCGACATCGGGCGGGAGGCCTTCGGCGTCGGACGGGACATCGCCGGCGCCGAGCGGAAGCCCCTCGGCACCGGACGGCAGGGCGTCCGGGTCGTGCGGGAGGTTCTTGGCGTTGAGGGGGAGGGCGTCGGTGTCGAGGAGGAGGAGGCGGCCGGGGTTCTCGGCCAAGGCGGAGCGCACCAGGCCCCAGATGGGAGCCGCGAGCAGGTCCGGCCGTTCCTCGCCGGAGACGGCGACGGCCCCGCGCGACAGCACGACCAGGCGTGCCGTGGCGAACCGCTCGTCGGCCAGCCATGCCTGGAGCAGCTCCGTCATCCGAAGCAGCCGTGCTCGCACCCGCCCGGGCAGGTCATCGTCCGCCGGTGATGGGGACGGGAGCGGGAGCAGCACCGCGTCCGGCACCGCCATGCCGCCGTCGATCGCGGCTCCGAGCGCGTCGAGGTCCGCGTACGCGCCATTGCCGTCGTTGGAGACGTCATCGCCTGCCGGAGCGTCCGATGGGGAGTCGTCCGAGTCCGCGAAGGCCGCGCTGAGGACGGCCCACCGGCAGCCGGACGGCACGGGTGTGACCGGGAGGGGCACCCAGTCCAGCCCGAACAGCGACTCCTCGGCGGCGGGGCCGGGCTGGAGGTACACGGGCTCGGCGGGCACCGGCCGCCAGGCGAGCGACCGCACCGACGCCACCGGGGCGCCGTCGCCGTCGGCCATGGTCAGCGACACGTGCCCGTCCGCGCCCGTGATCCGCACGCGCAGCATCGACGCGCCGGACGCGAACAGCTCCACGCCGGACCAGGAGAACGGCATGCTGCCGCGGCCGTCGTCGACGGCTGCGAGGAAGGGGCCGAGGCCGACGGCGTGCAGCGCGGCGTCGAGCAGCGCGGGGTGCAGTCCGTACCGTCCCGCGTCGCCGGCCGCGTCAGCGGGCAGCGCCACCTCGGCGAAGACCTCGGCGCCGCCACCGGGAAGCTCGCGCCGCCATGCCGATCGCAAGCCGCGGAAGGCTCCCTCGTAGCGGTAGGCCAGCCCGGCGACCGGCTCGTCATAGCCCCCCTCGAACGGGACCTCCGTCGTGCCCCGCGGCGGCCACTCAGCCGGCATCGGCTCGGCCCGCATCCACTCGGCCCGCATCGACTCCAGCGGCGCCGACTCCAGCAGCGTCGGCTCCAGTGGCATCGACTCGGCCGGCATCGACTCAGGAAGCGTCGACTCAGGAAGCATCGACTCGGGAAACGTCAACTTGGGCGGCATCCGCTCGGGCGGGGGCGGGGCGGGGCGTCGTGTGGTGAGGAATCCGCCGGCGTGCGCGCGCCAGCGGGCTGGGGCGGGAACGCCGGGCCGGCCGTCGTCGTCGGGCCGGGAGGAGATCAGCAGCGAACGGCGTCCCGACTCGTCCGGGGCGCCGACCACGACCTGGACGCGCACGCCGCCGGTCGAGGGCAGGGGCAGCGGCGCCTGCAGGGTCAGTTCCTCGATCAGGTCGCACCCGGCCTCGTCCCCGGCGCGCAGGGCGAGCTCGACGAACGCCGCGCCGGGAAGGATCACCGTGTCGTGCGCCCTGTGCCCGGCCAGCCACGGCTGCTCCCGCAGGGACAGCCTTCCGGACATGACCAGGCCGCCGCCGTCGGCCAGGTCCAGGACGGCGCCGGCCAGCGGATGGCCCGGAGAGTCCAACCCTGCAGCGGTGACGTCGCCGGCCCGGTCGCCGGGGGCCAGCCAATAGTGGTCCCGCTGGAAGGCGTAGGTCGGCAGCTCGACCCGGCGGGCCCCGGCCGGGGCGAAGACGGCGGGCCAGTCCACGCCGGTGCCGTGGGCGTGCAGCCGGCCAAGGGCCCACATGACGCTCTCGGCCTCGTCGCGGTTCCCGCGCAGTGCCGGGACGACGGCTTCGCCGGCGTCCGCGTCCTTCTGCGCGAGGGCGGACAGCACGGCGCCCGGCCCGAGCTCCAGCAGCGCGGTGACGCCCCGGGCCCGCACGGTGCGGAGCCCGTCGTGGAAGCGCACGGCCCGCCGCACGTGGTCGGCCCAGTAGTGGGGCGAACTCAGCTCGGCGGCGGTGGCGACCTCGCCGGTCAGGTTCGACACCACCGGTATGACCGGTTCGCGGGCGGTGAGGGTGGCCACGACGGCGGCCAGGTCCGCGAGCATCGGGTCCATGTGCGGGGAGTGGAACGCGTGGCTCACCCGCAGCCGCCTGGTCCTGCGTCCCTGGCCGGCGAGCAGCCGCTCGAGTTCCTCCACCTCCGCGGCGTCTCCCGACACGACGACGGAGTCGGCCGCGTTGACCGCCGCGACGCCGACCCGGCCCGCACGGCCCGCGAGCAGCGCGCCGATCTCGTCCTCCGTCGCCCGTACCGAGAGCATCGCGCCGGCCGCCGGCAGATCCCGCATCAGGCGGCCGCGCGCCGCGACGAGGCGGCAGGCGTCCGGCAGCGACCACACGCCGGCGACGTGCGCGGCGACGATCTCGCCGACCGAGTGCCCGAGCAGCACATCGGCGCGCACGCCCCACGACTCCATCAGGCGGTACAGGGCGACCCCGACGGCGAAGAGCGCGGCCTGCGTGTAGTCGGTCCTGTCCAGCAGTTCGGCCGCCGCCGAGCCGGGCGCGGCGTGGAGGACCTCGCGCAGAGGGCGGTCGAGGTGGGGGTCCAGGTGCCCGCACGCGTCGTCGAACGCCGCGGCGAAGGCGGGGAACGCGGCGGCGAGCCGGCCGCCCATGCCTGGGCGCTGGGACCCCTGGCCGGGGAACAGGACGCCCAGCGGACCGGGAGCGGCGACGTCCTCGACCACTCTGGCGTCAGGTTCGCCGGCGGCGAGCCTGCTCAGGCCGCGGAGGAGCTGGTCGCGGTCCGCTCCGAGGACGACGGCGCGGTGGCGGAACGCGGCCCGGGTGGTGGCGAGCGAGAGGGCGACGTCGGCCGGGCCGGACGCGACATCGCGTCCGGCGAAGTCGTGCAACCGCCGCGCCTGAGCCCGCAACGCCTGCTCGGACCTCCCCGAAACCACCCACGGCACGGGCACCGACCCACCCCCGGCAACGCAGCCCGACCCGCCGCCACGGACGGGGCTGGGGCCCGGGTCGCCGCCAATGCCGCTACCGGGGCCGGGGACCGGGCTGACGTCAGGGACCGAGGCCGGGCCGGTGGTGGGAACAGGGAGTGGGCCGCCGACAAAGTCGCCGCCAGAGACTGCGCCCGGGACGGAGATGGGGACCGGGTCACCGCCGGGTGCGGGGATCGGGTCGCCGCCTATGTGGCTGCGAGGGCCGGGGGTGAGGAGTGGGACATCGCCGGGGTTGGCGCCGGGGTTGGGCGGCGGGGGGATGGCAGGAGCGGTGGGCGGGGCGGTAGGTGAAGCTGAGGAAGGTGGGGTTGAGGGGGGTGGGGGTGGAGGGGGTTCTTCGAGGATCAGGTGGGCGTTGGTGCCGCTGATGCCGAAGGAGGAGACGGCCGCGCGGCGGGGGCGGCCGGTCGGGGGCCAGTCCACGGGCTCGGTGAGGAGGCGGGCGGCGCCTGCGTTCCAGTCGACCTCGGGCGTGGGCGCGTCCACGTGCAGTGTCTTCGGCAGCACGCCGTGCCGCATCGCCATGATCATCTTGATCGCGCCGGCGACGCCGGCGGCGCCCTGCGTGTGGCCGATGTTCGATTTGAGCGAGCCGATCCACACCGGCTTCCCGTCCGCCCGATCCTGCCCGTAGGTCGCGATCAGCGCCGCCGCCTCGATCGGGTCGCCCAGCGTGGTGCCGGTGCCGTGCGCTTCGACCGCGTCCACCTCCCCGGCGGACAGCCCGGCGTCGGCGAGCGCCGCGCGGATCACCTGCCGCTGCGCGGCGCCGTGCGGCGCGCTGAGCCCGTTGCTCGTGCCGTCCTGGTTGACCGCCGACCCCCGCAGCAGCGCGAGCACGCGGCGGCCGTCGCGCCGGGCGTCCGTAAGGCGCTGGAGCAGCAGCAGCCCGGCGCCCTCGGCCCAGATCGCCCCGTCGGCGGCGGCGGCGAAGGACTTCGAGCGGGCGGTGCGCGAGGTCACGCCCTGCCCGCAGAACTCGACGAACGCGGCCGGGGTGGCCATGACGGTGACCCCTCCCGCCAGGGCGAGGTCGCACTCCCCTCGCCGCAGCGAGTGGGCGGCCAGATGGAGCGCGACCAGCGAGGACGAGCAGGCGGTGTCGATCGTGATCGCGGGCGCCTCGAACCCGAAGTGGTAGGAGATGCGGCCGGACAGCACGCTGGTGCTGTTGCCGGTGACGCCGTGCGGGAAGAACTCGCCTGACCGCTTCCACAGCAGTTCGTAGTCGTTGCCCGCCGTTCCGGTGAAGACGGCGGTGCGGCCGCCGCGCAGCGTGCCGGGGTCGATCCCGGCGGACTCCAGCGTCTCCCACGCCACCTCCAGCAGCAGCCGCTGCTGGGGGTCCATCACGAGCGCCTCCCTCGGCGAGATCCCGAAGAACGCGGCGTCGAACCGCCCGGCGCCGGACAGGAATCCGCCTTCCCGCACGTAGGAGACGCCCGCCGTCCCGGGCTCGGCGTGCGGGTCGTACAGGCGGTCCAGGTCCCAGTGCCGGTCGGCGGGGAAGCCGGTGACGGCGTCGCGGCCCTGCGCGACCAGGTCCCACAGCTCGGCGGGCGAGTCGGTGTCTCCGGGCAGCCGGCATCCCATGCCCACCACGGCGATCGGGTCGTCGTCGCGCCGTTCGGCCTCGCGCAGGAGTTCGCGGGTGCGGCGCAGGTCGGCGGTGACCTTCTTCAGGTACTGCCGGAGCTTGTCCTCGTCGGTCGGCACGGCGTCTCCAGGCGGTCAGCGGCGGTGGCGGACGGTCATCTGGCGCGGGCCGCGTACGACGACGTGCCTGCGATAGGCCAGCGATTCCTCCTCGACCTCGAAGGCGGTGAGCCGTTCGGCGATGGCCGTGAAGGCGATGGCGGCCTCCAGCCTGGCCAGGCTGGAGCCGATGCAGTAGTGAGCGCCCGCTCCGAAGGCGAGGCCGATGCCCTTGGCGCGGCGGCCGGCGAGGAAGTCGCCGGCCCGCGGGTAGGCGGCCTCGTCGCGGCCGGCGGCGGCCAGCAGCAGGATCACGATGGCGCCGGGTTCGACGGCGGCCGGGCCGAGCCGCGTCGGGCCGAGCGCGACCCGGGCGGTGAGCTGCACCGGGGCGTCGTACCGCAGCACCTCGTCGACCAGCAGCGGGGCGATGGAGGGGTCCTCGCGGAGCGCCGCGAGCTGGCCGGGGTTGCGCGACAGCGCGAGCAGCCCGTTCGCGACCAGGTTGGTCACCGACTCGTGCGCGGCGGCGAAGAGGGTGGCGAGCACGTTGGTCACCTCGTGCCTGGCGAGGGTGCGTCCTTGGTCCTCTGCCTGGATCAGGCTGGAGATCAGGTCCTCGCCGGGGTGCGTGCGCCGCTTGTGGATCAGGTCGGCGAAGTAGGCGTGGATGGCGACGGACGCCCTGCCGAAGCCGGCGAGCTCCTCCGGTGAGAAGACGTCCAGGCTCCGGAACGCGGCCACCAGCGTCGGCACCTCGGTGGCCAGCGCGAGCTCGTCCGACCATTCCTTCAGCATGTCCAGGTCGCCCGCGGGGATGTCCATGAGCTCGCCTATCGTGCGCATGGAGAGCTTCGCGGCGAAGTCGCGCACCGCGTCGAAGGAGCCGTACTCGCCGGGGCCGGCCGCGGCCCGCCCGTCGTGCGGACCATCCTGCAGGCCATGGCCGTCGTGCGGACCATCCTGCAGGCCATGGCCGTCGTGCGGGCCATCCTGCAGGCCATGGCCGTCGTGCGGGCCATCCTGCAGGCCGTCGAGCAGGTCGTCGACGATGCCGCGGATCCACGGCTCGTATCTGGCGGTGATCCGGGGGGTGAAGGCCTTGGAGACGAGCCGCCGCTGACGGCCGTGGTCCGGCGGATCCATGAAGAAGATCGACTCCAGGACGGCCCCGTCCGCGCCGGCGTCGAACAGGCCCGCGAGAGCCGGGGACCGGAGGGTGTCGTTCCCGAGGGCGGGGTCGCGCAGGGCGGCCAGGCAGGTGGCGTGGTCGCCGATGATCAGCGTCCCGTCATCCGTCCGCAGAGGGCCGGCCTCCCGGAGGCGGGACAAGATCGGGTACGGGTCCGGGCGGGCCCGCGGATCCAGCAACCCGTACAGCGGGTTGTCCTGGAGCCGGGTGGCCGGACGGGCGTGGCTCATGGTCTGCCCTTTCTCGATGACCGCGGCCGGCGGCGTGCCGGCCGCGCGCCCCCGGGGCGCTCGCGGGCGCGCCGGCCCGGAGCTCTCCCAGCGCCGCGAGGAACGTGCCGATGCCGCCCTGGCCGCGGCGCAGCGACCCGACGACCAGGGAGGCGGCGCCGGCCTCGCGCAGGGTCTCCTTCAGCGCCGGCCCGAGGACCGGATGCGGGCCGACCTCGACGAAGACGCCGTGCCCGCGTTCGGCGAGCAGGGTGACGGTCTGCTCCAGCTCGACGGCCTGGCGCAGGTTGCGGTACCAGTAGCCGGCGTCGAGCCCGGTCGTGTCGATCCACTCGCCCGTGACCGTCGAGTACATGGGCACCCGCGCCGGCCGTGGCGCGGTCGGCGCGAGCAGTTCCAGCAGGCGGCCTCTGATGGGCTCCACCTCGGCGGAGTGCGAGGCGTAGTCCACCGGCAGCCTGCGCGCCCTGATCCCGGCCGCGTTCAGCCCGGCCCGCAGAGCCTCCAGCTCGGCGGCGCCCCCCGAGACGACGACGGAGGCGGGGCCGTTCACCGCGGCGACCGACACCCCGCCGGTCAGCCACGGGCGCAGTCCGGAGCAGGAGCAGGAGACCCAGAGCATGCCGCCGCCTCCGGCGAGGGACCGCAGTTCGGCGCTGCGCAGCGCGACGATCCTGGCCGCGTCGCCGAGGGTGAGCGCGCCCGACACGTACGCGGCCGCGATCTCGCCCTGGCTGTGCCCGACCGTGGCCGCCGGTTCGACGTCGTGGGCGCGCCAGAGCGCGGCGAGCGAGACCATGGTCGCGAACAGGGCCGGCTGCACCATGTCCACCCGGTCCAGCCAGGCCGTGCCCTGGAGGACTTCGAGCAGGGACCACCGGGTGTGCGGCGCGAGGGCGCGGTCGCAGTCGCGCATGCTGGCGGCGAACACGGCCGACTCGCGCATGAGGTCGTCGGCCATTCCGGCCCACTGCGTCCCCTGTCCAGGAAAGACGAACACCACCGCCACCAAAGACTCCGCCCCGTTTCCTCGAAAACGTCGACAATGCGGAATTACAGCACATATCCGATGGCGAGAGAATGCGCTCGCGACGTCGCCCGAGCCGGGCTCGAGCCTTATTCGAGGATCGGCGGAAAGAATCGCGGGGAATTTACGATGAGGAGTATTCATGGCACTTGCGTATATCGTGGACGGAGGTTTGAACGACCAGCCGGGCACCGGCGCCGACCTCTACGAGCGCTTTCCGGCCGTGCGCGACCTCTATGCGCGGGTGCACGAGTGGACGGGCCTCTCCGTCGGCAGGCTGCTCGCCTGGGAGCTGCCCGCGCAGCAGGAGTTCCGCCAGGTCGGCGCGATCCGGCAGGCAGCCGTGGTCCTCGGCCTGTGCGACGTGCTGGCCGAGCACGGCGTGCGCCCGGACGTGGTCGGCGGCCTCAGCCTCGGCGGCCGGATCAGCGCCTGCATCGCGGGATCCCTCAGCAGGCAGGGGTTGTTCGAGCTGCTGGCCCGGCTGCGGCACGCGCCGCCGCCCCCCGGTCCCGCGCAGGGCGTGGCCGCGCTGGTGGTGCCCGCCGAGGCGGACCTCGCGGACCTCCTGCGCGGCGAGGACCTGGTGAACGGCGGCCGGCTGTACGTCGCCGCCGAGCTCGGCGTGGTCGGCGGCGGCCGTGACCGCATGCTCCTGCTGGCGGGCTACCGCGCCGCCCTGGACGAGCTGGCCGCCCGGCTGCCGAAGGGGACCGTCAGGATCCCCAAGGACGTGGTGGCGGCCTACCACTCGCCGCTGTCGCAGTATCTCGTCGACTTCCTCGACCCGGCCCTGACGGCGACGCCGTTCCGCGACCCGGCGATCCCGCTGTGCTCGTGCATGACCCCCCGGCCCCTCACCACGGCCGAGCAGGTGCGCGAGGAGTTCCGGCTCAATCCGGTCGCGCGGGTGAGCCTGCCGCAGGTCTTCGCCGGCCTCGAGGCCCACGAGGTCGAGCTCGCGCTGCTCCTCGGCCCCGCCCAGGTCGACCTGTTCCTCGAGTCGCCGAACGTCCAGGTCGTCCACGTGGAGTCCCCCGAACACCTGCCGGAGGCGCTGACGGCCATCCACGACTTCGGCGTCCAGCTCTCCGCAGGAGGCGCACGATGATCGACCCGTCCCCGCTCCCGACCGCGCCGCCGACGCCGGACGCCCCGGACTACCTGGACGACCTGAGCGCCCCGGACGACCTGGGCGGCCCAGGCGTTCCGGAAGGCCCGGACGCTCCGGGCGGCCGCCGGTTCGCGGCCGGACAGGCCCGGATGGACGAGATGACCGCCCGCTGGCTGCAGACCGACCTGGACGCCTGGACGCGGCACGTGGTGCGCCGGCACTTCGACCCCGGCACCGGGACGCCGTTCTGGCTGAAGCGGGCCGCCGGCCTGCCCTTCGACCCCCGCGACATCACCCGTTACGAGGAACTTCGGGCGTTCGGCCCGTTCCCGCTGCCGCTGCTGCGCGACCTCGACCCCGAGGACCTCGTGCCCATGGCCGTGCCGCGTCCGCTGGTCGGCCGGGTGTGGGAGTCGGGCGGCACCACCGGCGACCCGTGCCGGGTCTTCTACACGCCACGGATGATCACGCACCGGGGGGTGTGGCGGCGCTGGTCGTTCGTCACCGAGGGCTTCCTGCCGGGCCGGTCCTGGATCCAGGCGACCCCCACGGGGCCGCACCTCATCGGCAACGGCTGGTGGGAGCTGTCGGAGCTGTACGGCTCGCGCGTCCACGGCATCGACCTGGACCCGCGCTGGATCAAACGGCTGCTGCGCGAGGGCAGGCTCGAGGAGGCCGAGCGTTACACCGGCCACGTGGTGGACCAGATCGCCACCGTCCTGCGCACCCAGCGCGTCGATCACCTCAGCACCACTCCCGCGCTGTTCCAGGCGCTCGTCAGGCGCGAGCCCGAGCTGGTCGCGGCGCTGGGCGGCGTCCGGCTGAGCGGCACGCAGATCACCGCGGCCATGTGGCGGTCCTTCCGCGCCGCGCTCGCCGGCGGCACGGGCGAGGGGATCGTCGGGCTGAGCTACGGCAACACCTTCGGCAACGCGGCGAGCCTGCCCGCCGAGCGCGACGGCGCGGTGCTGCCGTACGTGCCGAACTACCCGCACGTCACCATGTCGGTGGTGGACAAGCAGGACTGGCGGCGCACGCCCGCGTACGGCGGCCTCGGCCAGGTGATGCTGACCGTGCTGCACGAGGACCTGTTCCTGCCGAACGTCCTGGAGCGCGACCAGGCGCTGCGCTACGACACGGGCGGGCGCTGGCCGGTCGACGGGGTGGCCAACGTCCGCCCGCTCCAGGTCAGCAGGCAGGCGCCCGAGGGCATCTACTGATCGGCCGCCGCCCAGCCCGCGTACCGGCGCCGCCCGTAGACCAGCGGGACGGCGCCGGGCCGCGGCACCGTGATCTGGGCGACCCTGCCGACGACGATGGTGTGGTCGCCCATCCTGATGAGCCGGTGCACGAGGCACTCGGCGACGGCGTGCGCGTGGTCCACCAGGGCGGGCGACGACCACAGCTCGGCCGGACGCCATTCGATCTCGGCGAACCGGCCTCCCCGGGAGAAGGCCTCGGCCGCCTGTGAGCCCTCGTGGTGCAGCAGGTTCACCGCGAAGGCGCCGCCGGCGCGGATCGCCGCCAGGGTGCCGCTGCGGTTGTGCACGCAGACGAGCAGCAGCGGCGGGTCCAGCGACAGGCTGCACAGCGACGAGCACGTGAGGCCGTGCGGGACGCCCTTGCCGTCCAGCGTCGTGACGACGGCCACGCCGGTCGGGAACATGCTCATCATGTCCTTCAGCGCCTGGACGTCCAGTCCGGCCGGCCGCGGCGCCACCGGCGCGGGCACCACGCGTGCCGTCCGGTGCGTGAGCCGGCCGAGCAGCGGCCCGGTCATGGCGGTGGTGACCAGTGCCATGAGGACGAACAGCGAGTACATCCCCTTGCCGAGCAGGCCCGCCTGCAGGCCGACGGTGAGCACCACGATCTCGGTCAGGCCGCGCGTGTTGAGCAGGACCCCGACGATGAGCGCGTCGTCGCCGCGCAGCCCGGCCAGGCGCGACCCCAGATAGCCGCCGCCGATCTTCCCCGCGACGGCCGCCAGCAGGATCGGCGCCAGCCAGAGCAGGGCGCCGGGCGGCAGCGCCGACAGGTCGACCGAGGCTCCGGAGACGACGAAGAAGATCGGGATCAGCGCGTTGCCGACGGTGCGCATCGGCGCGAGGATGCGCGGGTCGCAGCTCCCGTCGTCGCGTTTCGGCAGGATCGCCCCCGCGCACAGCGCGCCGAACACCACGTGCAGGCCGAGCGCGAGGCTGCCGGCCGCGCCCACCAGCACGAGCGCGGCGGCCGGCCCGGTGTCGAAGTCGCGCAGGAAGCGCCCGAAGCGCCCGCGCAGCACCCTGCGCGCGGCCACCAGGGCGACCAGCAGAGCGGCGCCGGCGACCACGGCGGACACCCAGGAGGACGGGCCGGGCTGGGCGAAGGCGGAGGCGACGCCGAGCAGCACCCAGGCGGGCAGGTCGGTCACCGTCGCCCCGGCGATCCCGATCATGGCGGGGACGCTCTCGGTGATGCGCAGGTCGGCCACGACGCGGGCCAGCACCGGGATCGCGGTGGTGGCCAGGGCGACCCCGACGAACAGGACGAACGCGGCCGGGTGCGCGCTCGCCGTCTCGGTGACCGGGCTCCAGGCCAGCAGCGCGGCGCCGGCCCCGAACCCCAGGATCAGGGGGAGCCCGAACGAGCCCGCCGCCACCTTGGCGATGAGTCCGGCCCTGCCCACCAGCGGGCTCGGGTCCAGGCCGTAGGCGAGCGCGCCGAGGTAGAGCGCGAGACCGACCGAGGCCAGCACGGACAGGTACGGCATGACGTCGGCGGGCAGCAGCCAGGCGCGCAGGCCCGGCGCGAACCGGCCGAGTGCCACCGGGCCGAGCAGGATCCCCGCGGCGATCTCGCCGAGCACCGGCGGCTGGCCCAGGCGGGCGGCGGCCCTGGCGAGGACCGCCGCCGCGACCCAGATGGCCACGAGCGCGACGCACAGGTGCTCGACGATCTGGTCGGCTGACATGGCTCACCCGCCTTCAGTGCCTGGCCGTGAAGTACTCGTACTGGCTGGGCAGCTCGGCGGCCAGCCACTCGGCCCGCCGCCGCAGTTCGGCGAACTCCCGCCGCGCGCCCGCGGGTTCCAGCAGGTCCAGGACGGGCCGGGGGGCCGGAGTGAGGCCGCCGAGGCCGAGCAGCATGGACGTCCACGAGTAGGGCTCGAAGCCGTGGTAGTGCGGCCAGATGTTCTCGGTGTCGGGGAGCCGGCGCTCGAAGGACGCCAGCCGCTCGGCGAAGCCGTCGGGCAGGTCGCGGGTCTTGGCGGCCTTCCAGTACGGGGTGTCGGCCCGCGCGGCGCCGTAGTAGTGGAAGAACAGGAACTCCCGCACCCCGTCCATGCAGCGCGCGATCAGCCGGTTGTAGTCGCGCCGCAGACCGTCGTCGTGGCCGCCGGCCGGGAAGTGCTTGACGAGCTGCTCGATGCCGTGCTGGATGAAGAAGATCCCGGTGGACTCCAGCGGCTCGACGAAGCCGCTGGACAGGCCGATGGCGACGCAGTTGCCGACCCAGGAGTTCCGGTTTCTGCCGATGCGCATGCGGATGTGGTTGGCCTCAAGGTCGCGGGCCGCCGGGCCGGCGAAGTCGCGCAGCGTGCGCTCGGCCTCCTCGGGCGAGGCGTGGTCGCTCGCGTAGACGTATCCCATCCCGAGCCTGCCGTACAGGGGGATGGTCCAGATCCAGCCGGCGTCCATCGCGGTGGCGGTCGTGTACGGCCTGATGCCCTCGCGTTCGACGTCGCTGGGCACGCGCAGCGCGACCGCGCGGTCGTTGGGCAGCTCCCGGGCGTAGGAGACGAACGGCTCGCCGAGCGCCTGGTTGATCAGCATGCCCCTGAAGCCGGTGCAGTCGATGAACAGGTCGCCGTGGAGGTCCCCGTGCTCGCGGGTGACGACGTGGCTGATCCAGCCGCGCTCGTCGAGGCGGGTCGCGAGCACGTCGTCCACCACGCGGGTGACGCCGCGCCCGGTGCCGAGCCGCATGAGGTGGCCGGCCAGCAGGGCGGCGTCGAAGTGGTAGGCGTAGGGGAACTGGGTGACCTGCTCGCTCAGCGTCGCGGGGCCCTCCTCTCCGTCGGGGACGGCGTCCTCGAAGAGCCTGCCGTCCAGGAAGCGCGGCGAGCGCTTGGCGTCGCAGAGGGCGGAGATCAGGAAGCACTCCTGGTCGAAGCGCTCGCCGCCGCCGTACCGCTGCCACCATTCGGCGAGGGTGAAGCCGTCGGCGACGCGCAGCCGCTCGAACGGGTGGTAGAAGTGGTGGCCGGGCTCGCGCCAGTTCTCGAAGCGGATGGCGAGCTTGTAGGTGGCGTTGCAGGCGGGCATCCAGTCCTGCTCCGCGAGGCCCACCGTCTGGAAGAAGCCGCGGATCGTGCTGAAGGTGGCCTCGCCCACGCCGACGGTGGGCACGCGGTCCGACTCGACCAGCGTGATGGAGACCTTGTCCCGGAGGGTGGCCTGGAGGTAGGTGGCGGTCATCCATCCCGCGGTGCCGCCGCCGACGATGACAACTCTTCGCACCATGTTCGACCCCTTCGTAGTGGATGCGCCGCTCATGTGGTCGCGCCGACCGTGGCGGGGATGTACTTGTCCAGGACCGTCCGGTAGTCGCGGTCGCCCATGGTGCCCGGGGCCAGGCGGTGGATCTTCTCGACCGAGATCGGCGCGGCCGAGTGGCTCCCGCTGATCTCCACGAGCTCCTTGGCGGCCACGCGCCCGAGCCGTCGTTCTATGTGCTCGACGATGAGCTCCACGGGGGTGGCCTGGCCGGAGGCCACGTTGACCACCTCGTTGGACACGCCGGCGGACAGCAGTCCGTCCAGGACGGCGACGACGTCCACGACGTCGACCAGATCCCTGCGGGCGCCCCGGTAGAGGCGCACGGTGCCGGACATGACCTGCCTGACCAGCGCGGGCAGCAACTGGTGCGGGGGCTGGTCGGCGCCGACGACGTGGGACAGGCGCAGCACCAGGTAGTCGGCGCCGGAGGCGGCGAGCACGGCCTCCAGGGCGAGCTTGTGCCGCCC
This sequence comes from Sphaerisporangium dianthi, assembly GCF_042654065.1. Taxonomy (NCBI): domain Bacteria; kingdom Bacillati; phylum Actinomycetota; class Actinomycetes; order Streptosporangiales; family Streptosporangiaceae; genus Sphaerisporangium; species Sphaerisporangium dianthi. The sequence goes on from NZ_JBHSFP010000014.1 coordinate 21,849, forward strand.
GTAGGGCGAGTACGGGTAGACGGGGCCGTCCTCGCGCCCGTGCCCGACGGGCGCACCGTACATCGCGGCCGCGGCGGTGGAGAAGAACACCACCTTGCGCCGCGCGCTGCGGCACCTCTGGACGATCTCGTACAGCTGCGTGGCCTCGCGCAGGAACTCGGCGTCGGAGACGGCGGCCGTGGAGGAGACGCCGCTGGCGACGGCGACGACGTCCGGATGCCTGCCGGCGACCGGGCGCAGGTTGCGGGCGAGGAACCCGTGTCCGACGATCTCCATCGGTTTCTCCTATCGCCGGGACGTGAGCGCGGCGAGCGCCACAAGGAGAGTGCGCGCCTGCACGTTGAGGTAGTTGTTGTGCGTGAGCAGGCCGCCGAGCTGGTCCGCGGTCATCCACCGGTAGCCGGGGGGGACCTCCATCGGGAAGTCCTCGCCGGCCTCGATCAGGGAGTAGCGGCTCTGCGCCTGGTAGAACCGGCCGCCCTCCTCCGACAGGACCGCCGAGTAGCGCACCTGCGCCTCGCCGGCGCCCTCCACGTAGTCCAGGAACAGCGGGCGGGTCGCCGGGTCGGGGTAGTTGCCGGGCACGCACTGCACGGTCGGGCCGAGCTCGACCACGTCCAGGTACCCGGCCTCCACGCGGGCGTGGACCAGCAGGTGCAGCACACCGCGGATCCGCTTGAGCAGGAACGCGACCACGCCGTGGCCGTGCGGGGCGATCAGCGGCTGGGTCCAGTGGCTCACCTCCCTGCTGGTGGCCTCGACCTCGACGCCGACGACGCTGAAGTACCTGCCGTCCTGGTGGGAGATCTCGGTCGCGGAGCTGCGCCATCCGGCGACCTCGCGCAGCGGCACGGTCCTGGTGGTGACGTCGTGCAGCGCCTTGGTCTCGGTGAACCAGCTGAGGATCTCGCCGGGCTCGTGCAGCGCCGTGCCGCGCTGGTAGGAGCGCGCCAGCGCGGCCTGGAAGCCGTCCGCGGCGGGCCCGGGCGGGGACGTCTCCCCCACCAGGCACGACAGCACGGAGCGGGCGTCCATGTTGACGAGGTTGTCGGCGGCCAGCAGCGCGCGGGTGTCGTCCAGGGACAGCCAGCAGAAGTCGTCGCCGACGGGGACGTCCTCGTCCACCTCGATGACCATGTTGCGGTTGCGCTTGCGCAGGAACCAGGCCCCGTGCTCGGACTGCAGGACGTCCACCAGGACGCGGCCGCGGCGGGGCTGGGCGAAGTACTCCAGGTAGCGGATGCCGGTGCCCCGGTGCACCCGGGTGTAGTTGCTGCGCGTGGCCTGCACGGTCGGCGAGAGCTGCAGCGTGTTGACGTTGCCCGGCTCCATCTTCGCCTGCATCAGGCAGTGCAGCGCCCCGCCGACCCTGCGGACGATGATGCCGAGCAGCCCGATCTCGGGCTGGTTGATGATCGGCTGGTCCCAGGTGGGGAAGGCGCCGTAGTCGGAGCGGACGCGCAGCCCCTCGATGCGGAAGAAGCGCCCGCTGTCGTGGACGATGTTCCCCGTGCCCGCCTCGAATCCCCAGCGCCGCAGCTTCGAGAGGGGAATGCGCGAGACGCGGAAGTCGTGGGCCGCGCCCCGTTCTTCGAACCATTCCAGGAACGGCGTCCCCGAGAATGCGATCGTCATGGATTTGTGAATTCCGGTGGCATCGGCCGTGACCGGCGTGTCAAACATGACCCCATGGTGGAAAGGTCACATGGGATTCCACTTGAATACCACTAGTGCGACAGCCGCCAGAGCCACTGGAATATCCGGCCCAGCGGCCCGCCGCCGGAGGAGGACGCCGCCTTCCGCGAGGCGCGCACCGCGGCGAAGCCGTATTCGGTCATCCGCCGCTCGTACGCGCCGACGGCCTCCACCAGGGACCCGCCCGTCGCGACGGCGGCCGACAGCGTGCGGCACAGCAGCGCCGCGTCCAGCAGCGCGCAGTTCGCCCCCGAGCCCTGGGCGGGGCTCATCGCGTGGATGGCGTCGCCCAGCACGGTGACGGCGGACGGCTCCCACGGGTCGACGGGGACGGAGGTCCTGATCGGGACGTAGAAGGTCTGGTCCACCTCGGCGGCCTCGACCAGCCGGACGAGGTCGGGGTGCCAGCCGGCGACGCGCTCGGTCACGAGCCGGTGCAGGTGGGCGCCGCCCGCGGACGACAGTTCGGCGTCGGTGCCCGGCAGCCGGGCGGCGGGCACGGCGAGGGCCCACATCACGTAGTCGCCCGTCCAGCGCGGGTGAAGGCCGGGCCAGAGCCGCGCGGCCGCCTTTTCCGGGTCCTCCTTGAGCCGCACGAGCCCGAGCGCCATGCCGTCCCGCCCCGACCGCACGGACATGAAGCCCTCGGCGAGCCGGGGCGGCAGCAGCGCGGCGACCCGGTCGTCCAGCAAGGTCCTGCCGTAGACGCACCGGGTGCCGAGGTCCTCGACGCGCGCGTGCGGCAGGAGCTCGCGGCGCACCCGCGAGCCGATGCCGTCGGCGCCCACGAGCAGGTCGCCGACGGCGCTCGTGCCGTCGGCGAACCGGGCCCGCACCCGGTCGCCGTCCCGCTCGTAGCGGGTGAACTCGGCGCCGAAGCGCACCACGTCGTCCAGGCCCGCCATCAGGATCTGGCGCAGCGTCATGCGGTCGACCGAGGCGCTGAACCTCGCCGGGTCACCGTCCGCCGACACTCCGTCGAACTCGACGGCGTGCAGCTCGCGCAGCCGCTCGTCCACGATGGTGACCCGCTTGCTCGGCTGCCCGGAGGTGGCGGTGAACAGCTCGTACAGCGGGTCGGGCAGGCACTCGCGCAGCGCGCCCGCCCCTCGCGAGTCGAGGTGGATCCGGTACCCCTGCGGCCGGTGGTCCAGGGACGGATCGCGCTCGAAGACGGTGACGCCGATGCCGGCGGCCCGCAGGCCGTGGGCCGCGCACAGGCCGCCGAGCCCGCCTCCGACGATCAAAACGTGTGGCGGGCTCTCCGGCATCGGCGCGCACTCCTGTCAGAGATGGACGGGCTGGGACGCGAGACCCGGCTGATCGTAGCTGACCCGGGAAAGGGTCCTCGCCATGATCTCCGAGAGAACCGCCTGTGGATCCTCCGCCGGGCCCGCCGACCGCCACGCGACGAACGCGTCCGGCCTGACCAGCGCGGCGCCGCCCTGCCCGACGCCGTAAGCGGCGGCGACGTCCGCCGTCACGGGCACGGCGCGCAACGGCACCTCGGGCACCCGCGCGGCGTGCCCCGCCGCCGCGTCCGCCCACGCCTCGCCGCCGGGGGCGGTGAGCAGGACGAACCCGTCGAAGAACAGGTCGAGCGTGGAGGAGGGCCGCTCGCCGCGCCGCAGCCACACGTGCGGCGCCCGGGTGCCCGGCTCGCCGTCCAGCGTGAGGCGCGGCGGCAGCGGGTCGGTCCCCGTGCCGCCGGGCACCGCGGTGGAGGCGTACCGGTACCCCAGGGTGACGATGATGTCGTCCACCAGCCGGTCGCCGGGCGCGGCCTGGCCGTGGCGGGCGCGGAAGCGGACCATGGCCTGCTCGGCCATGGCGGCGCCGAGCGGCCGCCGCTCGGCGTCGTAGGTGTCCAGCAGGCCGGGGCCCGCCCACCCGTTCAGGACGGCCGCGAGCTTCCAGGCCAGGTTGTGGGCGTCGTGGATGCCGGTGTTGGCGCCGAACCCGCCCGCGGGAGGGTGCACGTGGGCGGCGTCGCCGGCCAGGAACACCCGCCCCGCGCCGAACCGCTCGGCGATGCGCTGCGCGCCCTCCCACGGGATGGTGTCGACCACCTCGACCTCGAGGCCGGGGCGGCCGGACACCTCCTGGATCAGCGCCACGCAGCGTTCACGGGTGAAGTCGGCGGCCGACTCTCCGGCCTCGGGGTCGTAGATGGCCGCCGCCACCCACGGGTCGCAGCCGTGCAGCCGGGAGAGCGCCACGGGCGTGGCGGAGGCGGTGGTGTAGCAGAGGATGAACCTGCGCCCGCCCATGAGCGCGTCCAGCTCGGGGGCGCGGAAGTAGATGCTCAGGGCGTTGAAGACCGCTCCCCTGCCTTCGGTCCGCAGGCCCAGGGCGGCGCGCACGTCGCTGCGCGAGCCGTCGGCGCCCACCAGGTAGCGGGCGCGGACCTGCCGCTCGCCGTCCTCGGTCCGGAGGGTGGCGAGGACGCCGTCCTCGTCCTGCTCGAACGCCACCAGCCGGGTGCCGAAACGCGCCTCTGCGCCGCGTTCCCGCGCCGCGGCCAGCAGCACCGTCTCGTACCGGTCCTGGCCGCAGCCCATCGCGGTGACGGGGCTGATGGCGTCGCCGTACAGCGTCGGCGCCTCGATCACCTGCGCGCCGGCGATCTCGGCGAGGGTGCGGGTGCGCAGGATGCCGCCCTCGAAGTAGGCGAGGGAGTCGTCCATCTCCAGCGCGCGGATGGCGGGTTCCAGCCCGGCCGCGCGGAAGATCTCCATCGTCCTGGCCTGGATGCCCGGGGCGCGGGGCAGCACGGAGGTGCCGGGCCGCCTCTCCACGAGCAGCGGCCGGACGCCGTGCCTGCTCAGGAAGACCGCGGTCGCCAGGCCGACCGGCCCGGCTCCCGCGATCAGTACGGGAACGCTCTCAGTGCACATCCTTGTCCTCTCTCCGCGGCGCCGCGACGGTCAGCGGGCGCTCGTGCGCATGACGCCTCATCCGGCGCTGGATCTCGTCGGCGGCACGTGCCGCGCCGCCCGCCTCGCGCAGGGACGCGCCCACCCTGGCCGCCGCCTCGGCGTACGACGGCCGCGACATGACGGCCGCCGCGGCGCGGCGCAGCGTGCGCGCGCCGAAGCGCCGGTCGGCGAGCACCCGGCCCGCTCCGAGCCGGGCCACCCGCCTCGCCACCCAGGGCTGGTCGGCGCTCTGCGGGACCACGACCATGGGGACGCCGCAGAGCAGGGACTCGTACACGCTGTTGGTGCCGCCGTGGGTGACGAACAGCGAGGCGTGCCGCAGCAGCTCGATCTGCGGCACGAACGCCTCGACCCTGACGTTCGGCGGGATCTCGCCGAGGCCGAGGGACTCCGCCGGGCGTCCCGCGGCGATGACCAGCTGGACGTCCTGGTCGCCGAACGCCTCCACGCAGGCGCGGAAGAAGTCGGGACGGTCGTTGAAGACCGTCCCGAGCGAGACGTAGACGAGCGGCCTGCCGTCCAGCCAGTCGAAGGAGAAGTGGAAGCCGGGCCGCGCCGTGGCGGTCGGCCCGACGAACACGAAGCGGTCCTCGGGCAGCGAGGCGGCGTAGGGCTGGAACATCCGGGAGCTGTAGACGATGTTGAGCGGGCCCGGGTCGGCGAAGACGCGGAAGTCGTGCGGCTGGTCGACGCCGTAGGCGCGCCGGATGCTCCTGGCCAGCGTCCGGTTGCGCACGAGCTGCCGCGGGTGGGTGAGGCGGGCGGCGAACACGCCGGCCACGCGCAGCGGCAGCGCGTAGGCCATCCGCCGGTTGACCAGCATGCTCGGCACCGAGCAGACGGCCGGCAGGCCCAGGATGGTCGCCATGTGACCGCCCCACGCGCTCAGGATGTCGTAGAGGATGTAGTCGGGCCCGAGCGCGCGGACGTCCTCCAGCCGGTGCTCCAGCACCCAGCGGCCCAGGCGCAGGAACGCGTTGATCTGCGCCAGCGGGTCGCCGTCCCCGTCCAGCCCTTCCAGCGGCAGGTCGCCGTAGCTGTGGAAGACGGCGCCGGCCGCCTCGACCGCCGGCCGGAAGTAGTCCAGCGCGAAGTAGTGCACCGTGTCCCCGCGCCCGGTCAGCTCGGCGACGACGGGGAGCGTCGGGATGATGTGCCCGTAGCCGGGGAAGGCCAGGAAGGCCGCGGTTGCCATGGGACTCTTTCGTGACGGTCAGGGGGCGGCGGACGAAGCCCATGAAACGGTCAGGGGCGGCAGACGAAACCCATGAAGTAGCGCTCGACCTTGACTTCCAGCACCTCGGAGAACTCCTCGGCGAGGATCTTCTCGACCTCGGCGCTGCGCAGGAGCTGCGTGCGGTAGGAGCCTGTGCGCAGGCGGCCGCCGGACGCGCGGATCATCAGCGCGGTGCTGAGGAACAGCGCGGTCCTGCCGAAGTGCTCCAGCGCGCCGTACCTCTTGCGCTGGAACTCGTGGAAGTGGTCGGCGATCCACACGTTCCCGATGAAGGTGCCGCCGGGCTCGACGAAGCTCTTCAGCCGGCGCAGCACCTGCCGCACGTCGCCGAGGTGGTGGATGGCGTCGATGCACAGCACCAGGTCGGCCGGCTTCAGCCCGTTGTCCTGCCAGAAGTCGCCGAGCACCAGCTCCAGGTCCTCGTGCTCGACGCGTTGCCTGGCGAGCTCCAGGCCCTGGGCGGAGATGTCCAGCGCGGTGATCTTCCGTACGCCGGTGCGCTCCGCGACCAGGCGGGTGAACTCGCCCGTGCCGCACGCGAACTCCAGCGCCCGCTCCGACTCCGCCCCGTAGCCGCTCATGTAGCCGGCGATCGTCTCCTTCTGCCGCAGGAAGTCATCGGCCAGGATGCTGTGCCGTTCGGCGGAGTCCCGGTCCCAGAACCGCGCCGCCCAGTAGCTCCTGCCGTCCGGCGGAACGCCCTTCAGCACGGCCCGGCCCGTCTCGGCCATCAGCTCAGCGAGCATCTGCCATCCGCTCCTCTCGTGTGTCCCACCATTCGCGGTTGTCCCCGTACCACCGGACGACCTCGGCGAGGCCGGTGTCGAAGGCGATCCGGGGCGTGAATCCCAGCTCCTCGCGGATCTTCGTGGAGTCGACCGAGTACCTCAGGTCGTGTCCCTTGCGGTCGGGCACGGCCCGCACCCGGCTCCAGTCGGCTCCGCAGAGGTCGAGCAGTTTCGCCGTGAGCTCCATGTTGGTGAGCTCGACGCCGCCGCCGACGTTGTAGATCTCGCCGGCCCGGCCGCGTTCCAGCACGAGCTGGACCGCCCGGCAGTGGTCTTCCACGTGCAGCCACTCGCGCACGTTGCGGCCGTCCCCGTAGAGCGGGACGTCCCGGCCGTCCAGCAGGCTCGTCACGAACAGCGGGATGACCTTCTCGGCGAACTGGTGCGAGCCGTAGTTGTTGGAGCAGCGCGTGATGGACACGTCCAGTCCGTGGGTACGGAATGCCGCTCTGGCCATCATGTCGGCGGCGGCCTTCGACGCCGCGTAGGGGCTGTTGGGCTCCAGCAGGTGGTCCTCGCGCCAGGATCCCCGCTCGATCGTGCCGTACACCTCGTCGGTGGAGACGTGCACGACCTTGGCGACGCCCGCGGCCAGGCAGCAGTGCAGGAGGGTCTGGGTGCCGGCGACGTTGGTGCGCACGAACCCCGAGGGGGCGACCAGCGAGCGGTCGACGTGCGACTCGGCCGCGAAGTGCACCACCGCGTCGTGGCCGGGGAGCAGGCCGAGCAGCAGCTCCTCGTCGCAGACGTCGCCGCGCACGAACGTCAGGCGCGGGTGGTCCATGGGGAGGTTCGCCAGGGTGCCCGCGTACGTCAGCTTGTCAAGGACGGTGACCCGGACGTCCTCGAACCCCGGGTGACGCCCGTCGAGCAGGCCGCGGGCGTAGTGGCCGCCGATGAAGCCGGCGCCGCCGGTCACCAGGATGTTCACGTCGCCAGTTCCGCGTAGGTGTGGTCGCCGACGATCAGGCGGTGCCGCCGTGGTTCGCCGGGGGACGGCACGATGGTCGAGGACCTGCCGATGACCGAGTCGTGGATGCCGTGGACGCCCCTGACCGTGGTGCCGGCCAGCACGATGGAGTTCCTGACCCCCGCGTCGTACACGGCGCAGTCCGGGCCGAAGGCCGTGTGCGGGCCGATGACGCTGTCCTCGATGACGGTGCCCTCCGCGATGATGACCGGGCCTTCGATGCGGGACCTGCGGACCTTCGCGCCGTGCTCCACGACGACCTGCCCCGACAGGCGGCTCAGCGCGTCGACGTCGCCCTTGCGGTCGCCGGTCAGGCCGTCGAGCAGCACCCGGTTGCACTCCAGCAGGTCCTCGATCTGGCCGGTGTCGCGCCAGAAGCCGGAGAACTGCTGGGCGCGCACCCGTTCGCCCCGTTCGACGAGCCACTGGATGGCGTCGGTGATCTCCCATTCGTCGCGCCGGCTCCTGCCGATGCTCTGGACGGCCTCGTGGACGGCGGGGCTGAACAGGTAGACGCCCATCAGCGCCAGGTCGCTCTTGGGGTGCCGTGGTTTCTCCTCGAGGCCGAGGACGCGGCCGTCGGCGTCCACCTCGGCGATGCCGCACGCCGTCGGGTCGGCCACCTTGGTCACGACCACCTGGGCGGCCGGGCGGTGCTCGCGGAAGTCCTCCAGGAAGTCGGAGATCTCGCCGAGCAGGACGTTGTCCCCGAGGTACATGACGAAGTCGTCGTCGCCGAGGAAGTCCCGGGAGATGAGCACGCAGTGGGCCAGGCCCAGCGGCTCGCTCTGCGGGATGTAGGTGATGCGCAGCCCGAGCCGCGAGCCGTCGCCCACCTCCGCGCGGATCTGGTCGCCGCGGTCGCCGACGACCATGCCGACCTCGGTGATTCCGGCCCGCCGGATGTTCTCAAGACCGTGGTAGACGACAGGCTTGTTGGCGATCGGCACGAGCTGTTTAGGCATCGCGTGGCTGAGCGGACGCAGTCGCGTCCCGACCCCGCCTGCCAGGATCAGAGCCTTCATAGGTGAATTGGTATCCCGTCGATCACGACTGTCGATTGAGGATCGCTGGAGCCCGGCAGGTGACGCGCGCGAGCACTCCGGCGAGCGTCTCCCCGGCCGCGCCGGCCGGGCCGCCGTCCTCGCGGGCCCGCCAGGCGACGAAGCCGTCGGGGCGGACCAGCAGCGCGCCCGAGGGGCTGACGCCGTGCGCCGACGCCCACCGCTCCGCGTCCGCCACCACGTCGCCCCGCACGGCGTCGCCGTCCCCGACGCGGACCAGGCGGACGTCGAGTGCGCGGGCCGCCCGCGCCCATTCGCGCGCGCCGGGCCCGGCGAGCAGGACGTGGTCCTCGCCGTAGAGGTCCAGGGTGGAGATGTCGCGCCCGCCGCGCCGCACCGGGAGGTGCGGCGCCCGCGTGCCCGGCGCGCCGGTCAGCTCCCTCGGCGGGACGGCGGGCGGGCCGCCGGGGTCGGCGCCGCAGATCACCCGCGAGCGGTAGCGGTAGCCGAACACCACGGCGTCGTACTCCACCGGTTCCGCCTCGGGCGCCGCCACCTCGACGCCCGAGCGCAGGCGCAGCTGGTGCAGCGCCTGGCCGAGGGTGAACTCGGCCACCGGGCGACGCTCCTCCTCGTAGCTGTCCAGCAGGCCGGGGCCCGCCCGTCCCGAGAGCACGGCGTGCAGCTTCCAGGCCAGGTTGTGCGCGTCCTGGATACCGGTGCCCGCGCCGAACGCCCCGGCGGGCGGCATCACGTGCGCGGCGTCGCCCGCCAGGAACACGCGGCCGTCGCGGAAGCGGCGCGCGACCTGCGCCGCGATCTCGTAGGTCAGCACCTTGACGCCGTTGGCGAGCTGCGGGACGAGCCGCACGTCCAGGTCCGGGACGCCGACCGCGGCGCGCACCAGCTCCACGCAGGCGTCCTCGCCCGGCTCGCCGTCGTGCGGGGTGTTGAACACCCAGCGGTGATCAGCGCCGTGCGGGAACATCACCGTGCCCTCGGCGGGGACGGTGAAGTGGCAGGAGGCGATGAACCGGTCGCGCGCCGGGTCGTGCCTGCCGCGCAGCGGCAGGGTCAGGTCGGCGTCGAACACCATGCTGGCGACCTGCGAGATCGGGCCGGGCCCTTCGACTCCGACGCCGAGCAGGGCGCGCACCGTGCTGTGGTGCCCGTCGGCCCCGACCAGGTAGCGCGCCCGCACCTCGTAGGTACGCCCGCTCGCCCGGTCCTCCAGGGTGGCGGTCACCCCGCCGGAGTCCTGGGTGAACCCGGCGAGGGCGGTGCCGAACCGCACGTCGGCGCCGAGCTCGACGGCGCGGGCGCGCAGCAGGTTCTCCAGCCGGTCCTGATCGATCATGCCCCAGTTGCTCGGGCCGACCCGCTGCGCGCCTTCCGCGCCGGCGGGCGGGCGCTGCTCGGCGCGGTGCAGCTCCTTCCCGGCGAGCGTCTCGACCTTGAGCATCACCACCGACGGCATCTCTCCGACGTAGGTGCGGGCGGCCAGCACCTCCTCCTCGACGCCGGCCTGCCGCAGCAGCTCGGCGGTCCTGGGGTTGATCGTGCGGGCGCGGGGGTGGATCAGCGTGCCCTCGTGGCGTTCGACGAGGGTGACGGCCACCCCCTTCTGCGCGAGGAAGACCGCGCAGGCGAGGCCCGCTGGGCCGCCTCCCGCGACGAGCACCTCGGGATCGGTCATGGCGGATCTCCGTTCAGGTCGAGAGGGCGGGGGCGGGCACGACGCGGGCCCGCCCCCTGATCTCCTCCAGCAGGCGTGCCTGGCGGACCACGTCGGCGCCGTGCTCCCCGTGCCCGGCCGGGTCGGCGCAGGCGTCGGCGAACGCGGTCACCATGCGCAGGAACTGGTCGTCGGCGGGAAGCGGCCGCTCCTCCCGCGTCCTGCCCCGCTCGATGCGCAGCACGGGCCGCTCGCCGGGAGGCGGGGTGAACGCCCAGTCCAGCGAGACGCGGCCCTCGCTCCCCCACACCGCGTAGGTGCAGCGGTAGGAGTGGTCCATGCCGAAGTCGCACTGGGCGGTGAGCCCCCGCCCGTCGGCCAGCAGCGCCGAGCCGGCGACGTCGACGCCCGTCTCCGGGTCGCGCACCAGGACGGCGCCCGCCACCTCGGCGTCCGCGCCGAGGTACAGCTGGGCGGCGCGCACGGTGTAGGTGCCGACCTCCAGCAGCGCCCCGCCGTCCAGCTCGGGCCGGTACCGGATGAGGGAGCGGTCGCCGCGCGGGATGCCGAAAGAGGCGGCGAACCCCCGGGGGGTGCCGATGGCGCCCGCCGCGACCAGCTCGCGCACCTGGCCGTGCTGGGCGTGGTGCAGGAAGGCGAAGTTCTCCATGAGCGCGAGGCCCCGGGCCCTCGCGGCCTCGGCGAGCGCGGCGGCGGGGCCGGCACGGGCGGTGAGCGACTTCTCCACCAGCACGTGCTTGCCCGCGCTCAGCGCCTCCGCCGCCCAGCGTTCGTGCAGCGCGTTCGGCAGCGGCACGTACACGGCCTGGATGTCGTCGCGTTCCAGCAGCCGCTCGTAGCCGGTCACCGCCTCGCAGCCGAACCTGGCGGCGAAGGCGGACGCCTTCTCGCCCGTGCGGCTCGCCACCGCCGCGAGCCTCAGCCCGTCACAGCGCTCGATCGCGGGCGCGGTGCGCCGCCAGGCGATGTCGGCCGCGCCGAGCACGCCGACGGCCAGCGGCTCACCAGGCGACATGGAGGCGGAGGGGCCGGGGGAAGGCGGTCGCGGTCAGCCACTCGATCTCGCCGTCCGGGTCGTCGAGCCGCAGCCCCGGCGCCGACCGTACGAGCCGCTCCAGCAGCACCTGAAGCTCGACCCTGGCCAGCTGGGCGCCCAGGCAGTAGTGCGCCCCGGCGCCGAAGGCCAGGTGCGGGTTGTCCTCGCGCGAAAGGTCGAGGGTGGCGGCGTCGGGGAAGACCTTCTCGTCCCTGTTCGCCGAGGTGAACAGCGGGATCACCGGGTCGCCGGCGGGGATGCGCACCCCGGCGAGCTCGACGTCCTCGGTGGCGATCCTCAGCGCGCCGAACCCGGTGGCGATCTGCGAGTGGCGCAGCAGCTCCTCCACGGCCCGTTCCGTCAGCTCGGGCCTCGCCACGAGCTCCGCGTACCGCTCGGGAAGCGAGAGGAGCCCCAGCAGGGAGTGGGCGATCGCGCTCGTGGTGGTGTGGTAGCCGGCGACCAGGAGGGTCATGCCGAAGGTGATCAGCTCCTCCTCGCTGAGCCGGTCCCCTTCTTCGTAGGCGGAGACCAGCGTGGTCAGCAGGTCGTCGCCGGGGTGCTCCCGCTTGTCGGCGATCAGACCGGCCAGGTAGACCGCGAGGTTCATCCCGGCCTCGGCGATCGGCGCGGCGTCCTCGCCCGGGCCGGGAACGGTCAGCAGCCGGTCGCTCCAGGCGCGGAACCGCTCCTGGTCGGCGACCGGCACGCCGAGCATCTCGCAGATCACCGTGATCGGCAGGGGCAGCGCGAGCGCCGCCACGGCGTCGGCCGGGGCGCCGCCCGCCACCATCGCGGACACGAGCTCGTCGGCGATCTCCGTCACGCGAGGCCGCAGCGCCTCGGTGCGGCGCCGGCTGAAGCCCGCCGACACCAGCCGCCGCAGCCGCGTGTGCGCCGGCGGGTCGAGGTTGACGATCGACTTGGACCCGCGCGCGATCGGCAGCAGGCGCGGCGCGTCCGGCGCGGTCGCCAGTTCCTTGCTGAACCGCGGGTCGCCACAGACGGCCCGGACGTCCTCGTGCCGCGTGACGAGCCATCCGCGGTGCCCCGTCGGCAGCGTGACCCTCGCCACGGGCTCCTTCTCCCGCAACTCGGCGTACTCCGCCACGGGCAGCGCCGGATCTCCGGCGGCGAACGGGAAAGCCCTGTCCTTCATGTCCACTCCTGATCTTCTGCGGCGGCCACGCCGGCGAACCCGGAAGGCGTGGTCTCAGGCACCGGTCATCCGGTGGACCTCGGCGAGCCAGCGGCCGGCGAGCCAGGCCGCGTCCGCGTTCGGCACGGCGTCGCGGCGGTGGCGCAGCAGGCCGCCCGTCCCGGGGCGCACATGGATCGCCGCCTCCGCCATGACGCTGCGCATCGGGATCTCGATCGGCTCCGCCCGCACGTCGCCGAAGTCGAGCGCGCGGGCGGGGGCGCGCTCCTCGACCTGCAGGTAGGACTGGAGCAGCGGATGCCTTCTGTGCCCGGACGGCACCCGCGGCATGATGTCGTCCACCGACACGGCCGGCAGGGTCAGCGCCGCGCGCAGCTGCCCGGCGGCGGCCTCGACGAGCGCCGCCGGCCCCGCCTGCGAAGGGGGGAGCCGCAGCGGCACCAGCGAGGCGAAGCACCCGACGACGTCGTCCGCCTCGGGCAGCGACCGGCCCGAGACGGGGGTCGTGACCGCGATGTCCTGCGTGCCGGTGTAGGCGCGCAGCGTCTCGATCTGCGCCGCCGCGAACACCGCGCCGGCCGTCCCGCCCACCGTCGCACCGGTGCGGGCCGCGGCGGCGGCCAGCTCCTCCGGCAGCGCGATCGGGACCTCCCCGGCCGGGCCGTGCATCGACAGCCAGGCCGTACGCGGGAAGCGCATGTCGTCGACGCCCTCGGCGAGCTCACGCCAGTAGCGCACGGCCGCCGCCCGTCTCGGCCTCTCGGCCGCGCGCTGCCGGGCCAGCGTCCGGTAGTAGAGCGGGGGCGGCCCCTGGAACGGGGTCGCGCCCCCGGCCAGCGCGCGGTACGCGACGGCGAGGTCGCGGCAGAACACCTGCGCCGACCAGTCGTCGAAGGCGATGTGGTGCACGGTCACCGCGAGCAGCCACGTCCCGTCGGCCGAGGGGAAGATCTTCGCCCTGATGGGGAGGGCGCCCGCGAGACGGAAGGGGGCGAGGGCCCATTCCCGCGCGGCGGCGAGCGCGTCACCGGCGGGGCGCGCGGCCGGGTCCGCCTGAAGCAGCCCGGCCGCCTCCCCGGGGGTGAGCAGTGTGGCCACCGGCCCGTCCGGCCCCGCGTCGAACCGCACCCGCAGCGCCTCGTGCCGGGCCGTCACGGCGTCCAGGGCGGCGGCGAGCGTGGCGGGGTCGAGCGGGCCGCGCAGCCGGTAGAGGATCGACACCATCGTCTCGTGCAGCTCGGGGGCGACCTGCGCCGCGTGCCAGAACCCCGACTGCGGGAACGGCACGTGCGGCGGGCCGTACTCCGCTCCCGCGCCGCCGTCCACCGCGTCCACGCCCTCCACACCGTCCACGCCGGCCCGCCGCCCGCCCGGCTCCGTCACGGACGCGGCGCCCGCCGGCGGCCGGTCGTCCAGCAGCGCGGCCAGAGCCCGCGGCGTGCGGTGCCGCAGGACGTCCGCCCCGCCGACCTCCCTGCCGCACAGGACCAGCAGCCGGTTGGCGAGCCGGATGGCCGTCAGCGAGGTCGCCCCGATCTCGAACAGGTCGTCGTCCGGGGCGACCGGCCGGTCCAGCAGCTCGCCCGCGACCGCGCGGATCGTCCCCTCGGTCGTCCCGGGCAGCGGCGGCGCCGGCTCCACGGCGGCCGATCCCGCGGGGGTGAGCAGCGCGAGGAGCGCGCGCTGGTCGACCTTGCCGTTGCCCGACAAGGGAAGCGCGTCCATCGGTACCGCGACGTCCGGCACGAACCCCGACGGCAGGACGGCGGCCAGGGCCTCCCGCACCGCGCCGGGCGTGACCTCGTGCGCGGACGCCGCGGAGGCGGGCTGTTCGCGCACGTAGAAGAGCACGAGGCGCGTGGCGCCGTCGGCGGCGGGATGCGCCAGGGCGGTGGCCCTGGCGACGCCGGGGACCCGCTCCGCCGCGCGCTCCACCTCTTCGGGCTCGACGCGCACGCCCCGGATCTTGACCTGCCGGTCCACCCGCCCGACGAACAGCAGCCGGCCCTGGTCGTCGCAGCGGGCCAGGTCCCCGGTCAGGTACACCCTGCGGCGCTCGCCGTCGAGCGTCAGGGTGGGGAAGGACCTCGCCGTCTGCTCGGCGTCGCCGCCGTATCCGAGGGCCACGCCGTCGCCGGCGACGGCGATCTCGCCCACCTCGCCCCGCCGCACGGGGCGGCGCCCGTCGTCGAGCAGGTACACCGAGGTGCCGGCGGCGGGCGTGCCGATCGGGATGTCGGCGGGCGGCTCGGGGCCCGAAAGCTCCCAGCGGGCCGTGGTGATGGTGTTCTCGACCGGCCCGTAGGCGTTGACGACGCGCAGCCCCGGATGCCGGCGCAGCAGGATGCCGAGGTGGCGCGCGGAGGCGCGCTCGCCGCCGGTCAGCAGCAGCCGCAGCCCCGCGAGGCAGTCCGGGTCGTCCTCGGCGAGGGTGTTGAGCACGGCGGAAGGCACGCACATCGAGGTGACCCCCCGCGCGATGGCCGCCCTGATCTCCCCGGAGGACAGATGCGTCCCCTCGTAGACGACGCAGCTCCCGCCCCGGATGAGCGGCACCCACAGTTCCAGGGCGAACACGTCCCAGGCGACGGGCGCCGCCAGCAGGGTGACGTGCGGGCCGCCGGGGATGTGCGTCGGGTCGTACGCGGTCCTGACCACTCCCCGGTGCGGCGCCAGCACGGCCTTGGGCTCGCCCCCGCTCCCGGAGGTGAGGAACACGCAGCAGGCCTCGGCGCCGGAGCCGCCCCGCTCGCCGGCGCGCAGCCGGCGCGTCCCGGCGGCGAGAGCGCCGGGATCGACCGCGTCCGCGGGCTCGGCGGCGCCGCTCACGCACACGCGCACGCCCGCGCGCGCGGCGAGCTGCCGGTATCGCGGCAGCGGCCAGTCCTCGGGCACGGCCGCGTAGGCGGCGCCGCAGATCAGCACGCCGAGCAGCACGGACACCAGGTCGGGGCCGCGGGGCATCCTGACCGCGACCACGTCCCCCGGCCGCACGCCGCGCGCCGCGAGGCCGGCGGCGGCCCGCTCGGCGCGTTCGAGCAGCGCCGCGTAGGTGATCGCCGCGCCGCGCCAGTGCAGAGCGGGAGCGCCGGGGCGGGCGGCGGCGGCCCGGGCGACCAGCGTCTCCACCCGGTCCCCGTCGGTGTAGGGGGCCTTCGGCCCGTGCAGCCCGGTCATCGGGCGCTCCCCTCCAGGGCGAGTTCCGTCAAGGTCTGGACCATCGCGGCGGGACCCGGCTGCGCGGCCGACTCGTCGCGCAGGCGCCGGGCCGCGGCGGCGTAGGACGGGGTGTCCAGCAGGTGGGCGACCAGGGCGTGGAGCTCGTCCGGTCCGGTCTCGGCGAGGAAGGCGAAGCGGCCGGCGCCGGTGCGGTCAAGCCGGCGGGCGTTGAGCACCTGGTCGGGGACCGGCGGCAGGACGAGCTGCGGAACGCCGCAGCTCATGGCCGTCATCATGCCGCCGAGACCGCCCTGGCTGACGAACAGGTCGCAGGTGGGCAGGATGAGCTGCAGCGGCACCCCCTCGACGACGCGGACGCCGTCGGGGACCTCGCCGACCTCCTCGCGCGCGCCCGGCGGCACGGCGGCCACGATCTCGGCGTCGATCCCGTCGAGCGCCCGCAGGACGTCGCCGATGCGGAAGGAGTCGCGGTAGAAGCTGCCGACCACATACCCCCAGGTGACGCAGATGCGGCGCCGCGCGGGCGGTGAGGCGAGCCAGCCGGGCACCACGCCGGGCCCGTTGTAGGGGACGTAGCGCATCCACAGCCGCCGCACCTCGGCGTCGACGTGCTCGGTCGGCCCGATCTGCATGCTGGCCGGGCAGGGGTCGACGGTGGCGGCGCCCAGCGTGTCGATGGCGTCCAGTTTCAGCGCCGCCCGGTGGGGGGCCAGCGCCTCGTCCTCGAACTCGTGGAAGTTGTAGCTGTAGTCGACGCCCCAGGCGTGCCGGACGGCCGGGACGCCCAGCATGGCCGACACGATCGGGCCGGCGTACGTGGTGGCCTCGTAGACGATCAGGTCGGGACGCCAGGCCCGCGTGAAGTCCAGGCAGTCGGTCAGCATCGCCTCGGCGATCCGCAGGTACGGGGCGAGGGTCCAGATGCCGTGTTTGCGCAGGTCCTCCCACTCCAGGGGCCGGTCGCCCTCACGCGACACCAGATAGCGGTAGCCGCGGTGCAGCAGCGACATGTCCAGCGGCGGCCCGGCCGGCACGGCGGGCAGCCCGGCCTCGGTGATCGTCGGCACCAGCGTGGGCTGGCTCACCACGCGCACGTCGTGCCCGGCGAGCCGGAACGCCCAGGCGAGCGGCACCAGCGGGAACAGGTGCGTCTTCCATCCCCAGGTCATGAACTGCACCTTCATGCCGTGACCCTCCGGCACAGCGCTCCGGCGACCTCCGCGGGGAGCGGCCGCCGCCGGTTCTCCTCGCTGATCCCGCGCGCCGCCCGGTAGAGGGCCGGCTCCCCCAGCGCCTTCTCCACCGCGACGCGGACGTCGGCCGGCTCGCGCGCCTCGGGCGGCAGGTGGACGCCGCTGCCCGCCGCGGCGACCCGCTGGGCGTTCAGGGTCTGGTCGGGCAGCTGAGGCACGACGACCATGGGCACCCCCGCGGCCGCGGCGGTCATCACCGTCCCTGAGCCTCCCTGGGTGACCATGAGGTCGCAGGTGGGGAGCAGCATGTGCAGCGGCAGCATCGTGGCGAGCCTGACGTTGCCGGGGACGGGGCCGAGGACCTCGCGGTCGCGCGCCGACACCGCGGCCACGACCTCGAGGTCGGCGTCGCCGAGCGCGTCCAGCACCTCGGCGATCCCGCTCTGCCCGGCGGTGAAGGCGCCCATCGTCGTCCCCCAGGTGACGCAGACGCGGCGCCGCGCGGGCGGGTCGAGCAGCCACCGGGGCATCACGCCGCTGCCGTTGAAGGGCAGGTAGCCGACCGGCAGGGGCGTGTGCTCGGTCGGGATCTGGAGCGCCCCGGGGCAGGGATCGACCGTCACGACGCCCTGCGGGGCGAAGGAGCCGACGCCCAGCCGTTCGAGGTGCGGGGCGAAGACCTCCTGCTCGAACCGCCGCGCCTGGTACTGGAAGTCCACGCCCCACAGGTGACGCGCGTTCGGGACGCCGAGCGCGGCGGCGGCGAGCGGGGCCGCGTACGTGGTCGGCTCGTGGACGATCAGGTCGGGCCGGTACGCCCTGACGAGGTCGAGCAGATCGGGCAGCATGGCGTCGGCCATGCGCTCGTAGAGGGCGAGCGGGCGGCGCTTGCGTGGCGCGCCGGTCTCGTCGCGGTCGTCGCCGTCGCGGCTCATGTCGAGCGGCCGTCCCTGGGCCGCGGGACGGGTCATGAACCGCCGCATGATGTCCGACCCGTCCACGTCGTGCCCGACGGCGACGGCCGGCAACCCGGTCCTGACGATGTGCGGCACCAGGCCGGGCTGGCCGGCCACCCTCACCTCATGCCCGCCCGACTGGAACGCCCAGGCGAGCGGCACCATCGGGTAGAAGTGCGACGGCCACGCCCACGAGGCGAACAGGATCCGCACCAAGCACCTCCAAGACGTCGCGATCTGCCGCCAGCATCGGCGACCCTCCTCAAGCTGGGGTCGAGTCCCGCTCACGCCAGGACGGCCTCGGTGTCCCCAGCTCGGATACGCGTGCGCTCCCGAGCTCGCGCGCCGGCGTCAGGAACGAAGGGTGCGCAGGCCGGTGCGGATTTCGCCGACCAGGATCTCGGGCTGTTCGAAGGCCGCGAAGTGCCCGCCCTTGTCGGCCTCGCCGTAGTGGATCAGATTGCTGTAGGTGTCTTCGATCCAGCTTCGTGGCAGGCGTGGGATGTCCTTCGGGAAGACGGTCACCGCGACCGGAAGCGCCAGTTTCGGGCCGGCGAGAGTGCCCGATTTGTTCTCCCAGTAGATGCGGCCGGACGACGCCGCGCTGTTGGTGAACCAGTAGAGGGATATCGCGTCGAGCATGTCGTCCATGCTGAGGGCGTCCTCGGCGAGCCCGTGGTTGTCGGTCTTGGACTGGAACTTCTCGTAGATCCAGGCCGCCTGACCGGCGGGAGAGTCCGCCAGGGCGAATCCGACGGTCTCCGGCTTCGTGCCCTGAAGGTGGTTCGACCCACCGAGATCGCCGGTGTAGAGGGCGAGGGTCTCCACGGCGTAGCGCTGTTCGGGTGACAAGGTGCCGGGTATCTGTGCGGGAAAGGCGTACTGGGTGTTCAGATGAATTCCGAGAAGCCCCTCAGGTCGCATGGCCCCGAGGACGGTGGTGACGACGGCACCCCAATCGCCGCCTTGCGCGGCCCATCTCGTGTAGCCGAGACGCTTCATCAGCTCCACCCACGCGCTTGCGATGCGCGACACGGTCCACCCGGTCTCCGTGGGCTTCTGGGAGAACCCGAACCCGGGGAGCGACGGGACGACGACGTCGAACGAATCGGCGGCGTCTCCTCCGAACGAAACCGGATCGGTCAGCGGGCCGATCAGCTTCAGGAACTCGACGATCGAGCCCGGCCATCCGTGCGTGAGCATCAGCGGCATCGCGTCGGGATTCTTGGACCTGACGTGGATGAAGTGGATGTCCAGCCCATCGATCTCGGTCAGGAACTGGGGGAGGCGATTGAGCGCGGACTCGAAGCGCCGCCAGTCGTAGCCGCGCTCCCAGTAGTCGGCCAGAGATCTGGCGTTCTCCACGCGAACCCCTTGCGACCAGTCGCCCACCGTTTCCGGATCCGGCCATCGAGTTCTGGCCAGTCGCTGCTTCAGGTCATCGACCTCCGAATCCGGGATCGAGACGGTGAACGGGCGGACGAGGGTCGAGGTCGGCTGCGTCGGTGCGGTCATCGCCTTCTTCTCCTGAGCTTCGAAGCACGGCGCAACTCTCCGTTGCACACTGGTGTGCAACCTACTTCACTGCACACCGGTGTGCAACAATGGTGCCGTGCCCACCGAGTCCTCCCGCGTGCGCTCGACGAACGAGACACGCGATCGCATCCTCGACGTCGCCCTCGATGTGCTGGGAGAGAACCCCGACGCCGGAATGGGCGACATCGCCTCCGCCGCCGGCGTCGTCCGCCGCACGGTCTATGGCCATTTCCCCTCGCGCCTCGACCTGGTTCGGACACTCACGGAACGGGCCGTCACCGAGATGACGGCCGTGCTCACCGAAGCCAACGCCTCCGACGCGGAAGCGGACGCGACGTGGGTCGAATTCATCGCCCGCGTCTGGCCGGTGGCGCACCGGTACCGAGTGCTGCTGGCCCTGCGCCGTGGCGAGTACGGGGAGGCGATCCACGGCCTGCTCGGGCCGGTCGATGAGCTCCTCGCCGACCTCGTGAGACGGGGCCAGGACAGCGACGTGTTCGCACAGCACCTGCCGGCGGGCATTCTGAGCCAGGTCGCCTACGGCGTCGTGTTCGCCATCGCGGACAGCGACCTGTCGAACGGGACCCTCGGCGCCCGAGCGGCGACGATCACGAGCCTGCTGATGCTGGGAGTTCCCGAGACGCGCGCGGTCGCTCTCGTGGGCGACCAGCCCTGACCCGCAGCACTCGAGCGGGGCCGCGGATCGTCCTGCTCCGGAGCCGACGTCGACACCGCACCCCCGGGACGGTCGGCCGGGCCAGGCCCCGGCGTCCGGGAGCGCGGCTCACCCGACCCCGAGCGGGCCACGTCCGGAACACGGCTCACCCGGATCCGAGCGGGCCGCGTCCCGGGAGCGCGGCTCATCCGACGCCGAGCAGGCCGGGGAGCTCCGCCACCAGGTCCTGGTAGGTGGGCCGTTCCTCCAGTTCCGCCCGCATGTGCCGGAGCGGGGGGCGGTGGCCGGTGTCCGACCGCAGCCGGGCGACGGCGTCCCGTACGGCGTCCGGCGTGAGCTCGGCCGGGGGGATGGCGAGCCCGGCGCCGGTGGCCACGTACTGCTGTGCCCGCCAGGCGTGCTCGGGAAGCTGCGGCAGGACCACGGCGGGGACGCCGGCCATGACGGCCGTCAGCAGGCTCGCGTCGTCCCCGGCGGTGACCAGCACGTCGGAGCCGCGCAGCGCCTCGGCCAGGGAGACCGACGCCGGCGCGGCGTCGTCCAGCGCGGCCGTGACGAGCCCGGCGACCGCGCGCTGCTCGGGCAGCCACCAGCTCTCCGCGCCCATCGCCACGCACACCCGGCCGCGCGGCGCGGGCAGCGGGCCGGGCGCCCCGCTGTGCGGCACGAAGCGCACGGGAAGGCGAGGGCTGCCGTCATGGGCCCGCAGCGCGGACGGGCACGGGTCGATCGTCACGGTGCCCGACATGTCCGGGCCGGTGAGGCCGTAGCGGGCCCACAGCGGTTCCAGCGCCGCCGCCTCCACCGCCTCGGTCAGCCAGCCGAAGTCCATGCCCGGCAGGTGCCGCACGGCGGGCACGCCGCAGAGCCGGGCGACCAGCGGGCCCGCGTAGCCGCGCGGCCCGAAGACCACCAGGTCGGGCCGCCAGCGCCGGGCGAACTCCACGGTGCCGGCGATCGCCGTGTCCGCGACCCGCAGCGCCGCCGCCACCGAGGCCAACAGGGCGTCGCGGTAGGCCAGCGCCCACGGCGTCGCCCCCTCCTCCCCCTCGGCCAGTTCCTCGGCGACGTACATCGCGGGCCCGT
Source organism: Sphaerisporangium dianthi (assembly GCF_042654065.1). NCBI lineage: Bacteria > Bacillati > Actinomycetota > Actinomycetes > Streptosporangiales > Streptosporangiaceae > Sphaerisporangium > Sphaerisporangium dianthi. The sequence continues at coordinate 43,000 of NZ_JBHSFP010000014.1, forward strand.
ACCCCTTGTGGAACTGGGTGGTGACCAGGGCGGCGCAGTCCTGCGCGGACGGCAGTTGCGCCCGCAGCGCCGCGTCCATGTCGACGCCCTCGCCGACGGGCACCGCGGCGAGCCCGGCGGCGGCCACCGCCCGCTCGATGGCGGGCGTGGCCGCGAAGCGCACCTCGTGCCCGGCGACCCGGAACGCCCACGCCGCCGCGACGAGCGCCCTGGCCGGTACGGGACCGCCGTACGCCGGGGTGAACAGCACGCGCAGCCCTCTGGCCGGCCGTGAAGTCCCCGCCCGGGACCCCCGGCGCGCCGGCGGAGACCCCGGTCCGGCCCCCACCGCAGCTTCGAACGCCTCCCCCGCATTCACCGCAGGTGCGGGCGCCTCCCGGGCCGCCGCCGCGATTTCGAACGCCTCCCCGGCCATCACCGCGGGTTCGGGCACCTTCCCGGTCGCCACCGCGGGATCGGGTGCCTCTCCGGCCGCTACCGCAGGTGCGAGCGCCTTCCCGTTCGGTCCGGCGGACCTCGGCGCCCGTTCCCGCCCTCCCGCGACCGCGGCGCCTCGGCGCGCCCGTCCTGGCCGGGGAAGGGACGCGAGCTCCTCCACGACCTCCGACAGCGGCGCCTGCGCCTGCGACTCCGCGCGCAGCGTGGCCGCCGCCTCGCGGTGGGCGGGGTCGGACAGGAGCGCGGACAGGTGCGATCTGATCGTCTCGGCGTCGGCCTCGTGCGGCAGCACCATGCGCGCCGCGCCGGTCGAAACGAGCCGTTCGGCGTTGAGCCTCTGGTCGGCCACCAGCGGCGCGGCGAGCTGGGGCAGGCCGCAGGTCACCGCGGTCATGATGCTGCCCATGCCGCCCTGGGAGGAGTAGGCGACGCAGGTGGGGAGCAGCAGATGCAGCGGCAGCGACCGGGCGAACCGCACGTTGTCCGGCATCGGGCCCATCTGGGCGGCGGCCTCGGCGGTGACGGCGGCGACCACCTCGACGTCGAGCGTGGCGGCGGCCCTGATGATCCTGCCGGTCTGCGAAGGGTGCGGGACGTGAACCCACGACGTCCCGCCCGTGACGCAGATCCGCGGGCGCTCCGGCGGGGTCAGCAGCCAGCGCGGCATGACGGCAGGACCGTTGTAGGGCGTGTACCGGGCGCGAAGGCGGCGCACGGCCATCGGCACGTGCGGGCTCGGGGGCACCTGCATGCGTTCCGGGCAGACGTCCACGGTCGCCACGCCGAGCGTCTCCACCGGGTCCAGGTCGAACCGGGCGCGCAGCGGGGCGAGGGCCTCGTCGTCGAACTCGCGCAGCAGGTAGGGGAAGTCGACGCCCCACAGATGCCGGACGGCGGGCACGCCCAGCTCGGCGGCCACGACGGGCCCCGCGTAGGTCGTGGGCTCGAACACCACCATGTCGGGCCGCCACTCCGCTGCCAGCGCGCGGGTGGCGGGGATCATGTCCTCGGCCAGCCGCACGTACAGCTGGGCGTTCAGCGACCGGAAGCGCCGCAGGTCCGTCCAGCTGCGGAAGCGGTTGTCCTCCTTCTGCGGGCCGCCGATGCGGCGGATCTCCGACAGGGTGTCGTCGCTGCGTCCGACCAGCGCCACCGGCAACCCCGTGCGGACGGCCGCCTCGGTCATGGCCGGCTGCGTCGCCACCAGCACCTCGTGCCCGGCGCTGCGCATCGCCCACGCCAGCGGGACCATCGGGTAGAAATGGCTCGGCCAGGCCCACGAGATGAACAGAACACGCATGGCTATCGGTCCCTCCGTCGAATGGCGGGCGGCCCGGGACGCGGCGAGCGGCGCGGCGCCGCTCGGGCGGCGAGCGGCCGGGGGGCGTTCGCGGGCATCGGGGCTAGGCCCTTTCGTGCGGTGTGCGGTGCCCGGCCAGGTGGGCGGCCACCTCGTCCGGGGATGGGCGGGCCCGCATCTCCTGGCCGAGGCGGGCGGCGGTCTCCCGGTAGGCGGGGGTGTGCAGGAGCAGCCGCAGTTCACGGCGCAGCGTGTCGTCGCCGGCCTCGCCGGCGGTGAGCGCGCGCCCGGCGCCGAGCTCCGCGACCGCGCGGGCGTGGGCGAGATGGTCGGGGAGCCCGCCGATCATCAGCTGCGGCACGCCGAGAGCGAGCGCGGTGAGCGACACGCCCGCGCCGCCCTGGGAGATCAGGGCGTCGCAGCCGGCGATGACGCCGCCGAGGGGACCGTCCTCGATGACGCGGACGCCCGGCGGCAGGGCGCCGAGCAGGCGCCGGTGTTCGGGCGCCGTGGCCAGCACCACCTCCACCGACGGGTCGGCGGCGACGGTCCTGGCCACCTGGCCCGCGAGGTGCAGGCCGCCGTCCAGCCTGGCCATGGTGTGCCCCCAGCTGACGCAGACCCGGCGGCGGCCCGCGGCGGCCTGGGCTCGGGAGGGGGCGCCTCGGCCCGCGTGCTGCGGGGTGAGGCCGGCGCCGTAGGCGGTGTGGCGGATGGGCAGGTGACCCGGCCGCGCCGGGCCCGGCCAGGGGTCCACGGCGACGATCCCGAAGCCGGTCACGTGACCGGTCACGGAGCCGGTCATAGGCCCGGTCGCAGAACCGGTCATAGGGCCGGTCGCAGAACCGGTCATAGGGCCGGTCGCAGAACCGGTCATAGGGCCGGTCGCAGAACCGGTCATGGGGCCGGTCGCCGGGAGGCCGAACCGCCGGTAGAGCGGCTCCAGTGCCCGGCTCACCATGGGGGACGCCCGGGCGAGCAGGTCCAGGCCGTACAGGTGGCGAACGGCGCGGGCGCCCACGGCCGCCGCGGCCACCGGGCCCGCGAGGGCCGTCGGGTCGTGCAGGACCAGGTCGGGCCGGTACTCCCGCGCGACCGCGACCAGGTCGCCTGCCATGTCCTCGGCCAGCCGGACGAACAGGCTCAGCACGCGCGGCGTCCCGCCGCGCGCCGCCGGCGCGGGGGAACGGCCGCTCGGGCTGGAGGCGGCGACGGTGCGGAAGGCGGGGAGCGGGTCGAGGTGGCCGCCGAGCGCGACGGTGGCGAGACCGGCGGCCTCCGGGATGTCCTTCACCTCGGGCGGGACCGCGAACAGCACCTCGTGGCCCGCCGCCGCCAGCGCCGCCGCGAGGGGGAGCATGGGGTGAACGTGCGTCGCCCACCCCCAGGCCGTGCACAGCACGCGCATCAGAAGGTGAAGGCCGATCGCATGCTGCGCGTGGCCGGGTCGCCGGCCAGTTCGAGGTGCTCGGGGATGCCGAGCAGGTCCTCGGTGGTGCGCAGCAGAGAGTAGTGGTTGAACAGGTCGCTGGACGTGGCGCCCGGGCGGGTGGACGGGGAGACGACGAGGGTGGGCACGTGGCAGGTCTCGCTGAGGGTCACCGCGCAGTCCTCGTCGGTTCCTTCGCCGTACCCCTCGTCGAAGGAGACGATCACCGCGGTCTTCCCCTGGAGGTAGGTGCGGCTGAGCAGGATGCGCAGCAGCCATCCGCCGAGCCAGGCGTCGCCCGCCGCGATCTTCGTGCCGGAGATGTCGTGGTCCTTGCCGGCGACCAGGAACGAGAACGCGGGCAGGGTGCTGTGGGCGAGGTCGTCGCGGAGCGCTCCGGCGGTTGGCGTGCCGGCCGGGACGTTCCAGCGGGCGCAGTCCTCGGCGAGCTGCGGGTAGTACGGCGCGGGGTTGTGGTGCACCACGTAGGGCAGGGCGTCGGTCGCCCGGCAGTTCTCCGGCATCGCGTCCGAGTAGACCCGCCACTGCTTCCCCTGCGCCTTGACCTGGTCGAGGATCGACGGGAACGGCGCGTAACAGTATTCGGGCACGCCCGGGTCGCACGAGGCCGGCGCGTCGTGCCAGTCGACGCCGCCGGTCGCCGCGATGTAGTTGCGGAAGGACGGGTGGGTCAGGCCGTAGTAGGCGGTCGCCGTGCCGCACTGGCGCGAGAGCAGGTTGAAGGCGGGCGCGTCGTGGTTGCCGATGATCTGGCCGTAGGAGGTGTTCTCCATCCAGATCCAGATCACGTGGTCGTAGGTCTGCGGGGCGGCCGAACGCCAGCCGCAGGGGTAGGACGGCCAGGTCGAGGCGCCGGCGGCCGTCGGCGTGAGCAGGGGTGTCAGGCCGAGCAGCAGCGCCAGCACCAGGAGGGTTCTACGCATGGGACCTCATCGATCGTTCGATTACCAGGGGATGCCGCGCCCGGACCGGAGGAACGCGCCGGTCGGGCCGTCGTCGGGAAGGGTCGCGGCCGAGACCACGCCGGGTGCCGCCTCCTCGGGCGAGGTCGTCGCCCGGGGCATCATGCGGGTCCTGACCATGCCGGGGTTGACGGCGTTGACCAGCACGCCGGTGCCCCGGAGCCGCTCGGCGAGCACGACCGTCAGCGCGTTGAGCGCCACCTTGGAGACGGTGTAGGCGGGGGTGCCCGCGTGCAGGCCCCCGGTGAAGGACGCCGTGCCGCTGGAGACCATCACGACCCGGCCCCAGCCGCGCTCCACCATGCCGGGGAGGAAGGCCAGCGACACCCGCCACGAGCCGAGCGTGTTGACCGCCAGCGTGCGCGCCGCCGCCTCGTGCTCGGCCGTCGAGCCGTCCAGCAGCACCCCCGCGTTGTTGACCAGGATGTCCACGCCGCCGACCCGGTCGAGGGCCTCGGCGACCGACGCGTCGTCGGTCACGTCGAGCCGCACCGCCTGCGCGTCGTGCCCGATGGCACGGGCCGTCGTGCCGGCCGCCCGCTCGTCGCGGGCGCCGACGACCACCCGGTGGCCCTGTTCCGCCAGCAGCGCGGCGACGGCGCGGCCGAGGCCGCGGGCGGCGCCGGTGACCAGCGCGGTCCTCGGGGTCACCGCGGTCCTCGGGGTCACCGCGGTGCCCCGGCCGCCGGCGCGGTGAGGCCGACCAGGCCGGCCAGCCGCTCCAGCTGGTCGCCGTCCGCCGAGCAGGGGAAGAACAGCAGTTCGTCGCAGCCCGCTTCCGCGTGCTCCCTGATGACCGCCCTGACCTGCTCCGCGGTCGTCGCGACGCCCGCGGCCACCCGGGCGGCGTAGGGGCCGAGCCCGCCGTAGCAGGCGTCGGCGTAGGCGCGTGCGCGGTCGCCGGCGCCCGGCCCGAGCGCGTAGTACACGAGGGCCATCAGCCGCGGCCGGCTCGTCCGGCCGGCCGCGCGCCAGGCGTCGGCGAAGCGCCGCACCCGCTGCTCGTACGGCTCGGCGGAGCCCGCTCCCGCGATCCAGCCGTCGCCGTGCAGCGCGGCGCGGCGCACGGCCGCCGGCGAGTGTCCGCCGACGATGATGGGCGGCCCGCCGCCGGGCGGCGCGGGGCCGACCGGGGTGTCCCCCCGCCAGATCTCCCGCATCCGCGTCAGCATCTCGTCCAGGCGGCGGCCCCGGCCGGCGAACGGCACTCCCGTGGCCAGGTAGTCGTCCTCGCGTCCGCCGGCGGCCACGCCGAGCACCAGCCGCCCGCCGGTCAGCGCGTGCATCGTCGCCGCCTGCTTGGCCAGCAGCGTGCCGTCCCCGCGCAGCGGGCCGATCAGCACGGTCGTCGCCAGGCGCACCCTGCTGGTCACGGCCGCGGCGGCGGCCAGCGTCACCAGCGGCTCCTGGTTGCCGGACACGACCCGGTCCAGGACGGCGACGCCGGCGAAGCCGTGCTCCTCGGCCGCCCTGGCCCATTCGACGGCCCGGGCGGGATGCGTGCCGGGGACCATGACCGGCAGGCCGACACCTATGTCCATGCGACGCACCTCTGTGAGGCTTTCGGGTGGGACGACTACCGAGAACCTGGCAGCGGCGCTTGGAGTCCTGGTCGAGAGCCGCTCGGGGGTCCGCCGCGGCGGGGCGCGTCGCGGCCGGTCGGCCCGCCGGAGCCCTCCAGCGAGCCTCGAGCCGTCCCTGCGATGGTGGGGACATGCGTGTGATGATCACCATGTGGGCCTGGGGTCCCTCCCACTACCAGCCGCTGGTTCCGCTCGCCTGGGCGTTCCGGCTGGCCGGACACGACGTGATGGTCGCGACCCAGCCCAGGCTGACGCGGCACGTGCTGCGCTCGGGGCTGCCCGCGATGCCGCTGGGCACCGACGACGAGGTGAGCGCGGCGGTCGAGCGCTTCCTCAAACCCGGCGCCCTCCCCCGCAAGGTCATGGTGGGGAACAAGAGCGAGTCGCGCACCATCCGGGACTTCGCGCAGATCGCCGAGGCGATGGCCGGGCCGCTCACCGAGGCGGTGCGGGCCTTCCGCCCGGACCTGCTGATCTTCGAGGAGACGACGTACGCGGCGCCGCTGGTCGCGGCGCTGGAGGGCGTGCCCGCGGTGCGGCACCTGCTGGGGCTGGACTGCCTGTCGCCGCTGCGGTGGACGGAGTCCCCCGCCCTCGCGGAGCTGACCGAGCGCCTCGGCCTCGGGATGGTGGACCTGGCCGGGCTGGTGACCGTGGACGCGTGCCCGCCGAGCATGCAGGTCGAGGGCGACTTCCGCCGCCAGCTCATGCGCTACGTGCCCTACAACGGCACGGCGGAGCTGCCCTCCTGGCTGGACGAGGGCAGGCGCCCGCGGGTCTGCGTCACCTGGGGCACGAGCATGTACCGCTTCGAGTACTACGACTTCGTGGCCGGGAAGATCATCGACGCGGTGGCCGGGCTGGGCGTGGACGTGGTCGCGGCGCTGTCGGAGGCCGACCGCCGCGCCCTCGGCCCGGTGCCGGGCAACGTGCGCGTGGCGGAGACCCTGCCCTTGGGCGCCGTGCTGCCGGGCTGCGACCTGGTGATCTCCCAGGGCGGCATGGGCACCACGCTCACCGCCGCGGCCTTCGGCGTGCCGCATCTGATCGCGCCCACGCTGCCCGACCACAAGGTCAACGTCGGCCAGCTCGCGAAGACGGGCGCCGGCGCGGTGCTGGACGTCTCGGCGGACGCCGCAGGCATCGCCGCGCAGGTCGCCGAGGTGCTCGAGACCCCTTCCTTCACCGACGCCGCGCACCGGGTGCGCGCGGAGATCGCCGCGCAGCCGCTGCCCGCCGAGGTGGCCGGCCGGCTCGCCGAACTGGTGCGCTGACCCACGCCGCCACCCCCGGTGGGCCCACCCGTGACAGAGGACCGGTACGTGGGCCCACCTATGGCAGAGGACCAGTACCCGGACCCGCCCGTGGCAGAGGACCAGTACATGGACCCGCCCGTGGCAAAGGACCAGTACCCGGACCCGCCCATGACGAAGGGCCGGTACGCCTGGCGTACCGGCCCTCTGCCGAGCGCTCCTCCCGCCGTCCGCGCGCTTGTCAAGCCGTCCGGGGGCCGCTCCCCGGTGGAGCGGTCCCGGGTCGCTTACTTGCTGACGGCGTTGCGGAAGAACCGGATCGAGGCCAGCCCGGTCGCGAGCGTCCCGCCGACCAGGGCGAGCATGAACGCCCACTGGGGCATGTGCGGCATCACCGGCGTGAGCACGGCGCGCAGCGCCTCGCTCAGGTAGACGATCGGGTTGAACAGGACGATCACCTGGAGCCACGGGACGTTGCCCAGGGCCGCCCAGGGATAGTAGACGCAGCCGAGCATCAGCGCCGGCATCATGATCACCGTGAAGAGCAGGTTGAACTGCGTCGGGTCGATGATCGTGCCCAGCAGCAGCCCCAGGCACGACGACAACAGCGCGCCGGACACCACGACCGCCGCGAACAGCGGCCAGCTCGTCACCTGCAGCACAGGGGACTCGCCCGGAGCGTGGGTGAAGTAGAGCACGGGGAAGACGCAGATCGCGGCGAGCAGCGCCTGCACCGCACCAGAGGTGATCTTCTGCAGCGCCAGCGCCCAGAGCGGGATGGGCGCGAGCAGCCGGTCCTCGATCTCGCGCGGGAAGGACATCTGCGAGATGAGCGGCACCGAGACGCCCATGATGCCCGAGTAGATCATCGTGGTGGCGAGGATGCCGGGGATCATGATCGTGCTGTAGGACACGCTGCCCGCCGCAGGCGAGAGGTGCGCGGCCGGCAGGACGTAGGAGAAGACGAACATGAACAGCAGCGGCTGCACCAGCACGCGGGACAGGAAGGTGAACAGCTGCTTGCGCAGGACGACCCTGGCGTCCCTGGCCAGCATGGCCCAGAAGGTGTGCGACACCCCCGGGCGCCGGGCCGTCTCAGCGGGCGGAGCGATGTCCAGCGTGGTCATTGCGGTACTCCCTTCCGGTCAGCGCCAGGAACACGCTCTCCAGGCTCGGGCGCAGGGTGGTGATGTCCAGCAGGTCGGCCCCGTCCGCGGCGCCCGCGTCGATCAGCTCACGCAGCAGGCCCTCTGGCCGGGTGGTGACGACGCGGACCTGACCGCCCGTGGCCGTCACCGCGCGCACGCCCTCGCGGCGGCGCAGTGCCTCCGGCACGCCGGGCGGCTCCACGTCGTAGGTGGCCGTGATGACGGTGTCGCCGTGGGCCTTCTTCAGCGCCTCGACGCTGTCGCACGCCAGCACCACGCCCTTGTCGATGATGGCCACCCGCTCGCACAGCGCCTCGGCCTCGTCCAGGTGGTGGGTGGTCAGCAGCACCGTCTGACCGCTCGCGTGCATCTCGCGCAGCACGCCCCATAGGTTGATCCTGGTCTGCGGGTCGATGCCCGCGGTCGGCTCGTCCAGGAAGAGCACCTCGGGGCGGTTGATGAGGGTGCGGGCGATCATCATCCGGCGCATCTGGCCGCCGGAGAGCTGGGCGGCCTCGGCGTCGCGCCGGTCGGCCAGGTCGAACTGCTCCAGCAGGTGCTCGGCGCGGGCGCGGGCCGCCGCCCGGCTCATCCCGACGTACCGGCCGCGGAACTCCAGGTTGTCGATCACGCTCAGCTCACGGTCCAGGGTGTTGAACTGGCCCATGACGCCGATCCTGCGCTTGACCTCCAGCGGGTCGCGGGCGACGTCGAACCCCGACACCCGCGCGCTGCCGCCCGTCGGGGTGACCAGCGTGGTGAGCATGCCGATCGTCGTCGACTTGCCGGCGCCGTTCGGGCCGAGCAGCCCGAAGAACTCCCCGCGTCCGACCTCCAGGTCGACGCCCTGGACGGCGTGCACCTCGCCGGAGGGCGGGGTGTAGGTCTTGCGCAGTCCCCGCGCCTCGATGGCGGCGGTCCCGCCCGCCGGGCCTCCCCCGCCGGACTCGTGGCCGGCACGGCGCACCTCGACGGCCTGCCCGCTCATGACAACACCTCCACCAGGCCGGCGCGCCCGTCCACCGTGACGATCTGGCCGTCCCGCAGCAGCCGCGTGGCGTCGCCGGTCGCGACGACGGCGGGAACGCCGTGCTCCCTGGCGATGATCGCCGGGTGGGACAGCAAACCGCCGCTGTCGGTGACCAGGGCCCCGACGCTGCCGAACAGCATCGACCACTGCGGCGTGGTCTCCGGGCAGACCAGGACGTCCCCCGGCCGGAGCTTGGCGAAGTCGGCCTCGCTGACCAGGACGCGCACCGGCCCGGTGTAGCGCCCCGCCGAGGCCGCGACGCCGCGCAGCACGTCGCCGGAGCTCTGCTCGCGGCGCTCGGAGCCGACTCGATAGGCGGCGTCGACCCAGCGCATGGGGGCGAGGGCGGCCAGGTCGTCCGCGCTCATGGCGTCCATCGCGTCGGCCACCGGTGGGGGCGGCGGCGGGTCGCCGTAGGACGGCGGTCCCATGTGCGCGGCCGCCCACGCCACCCGCGCCGCCTCGGCGGCGACCTGTTCGCCGCGCGGACGGCCGTCGGCGACCGCGGCGCGCACCTCGTCCAGGTCCAGCATGAAAACCTCTGTCTCGTCGGAGATCTGACCGCGCCGGGCGAGCCGGCGGCCCGCCTCCGTCAGTCCGTACCTGAACAGGCCCCAGGCGGTGTGGGCGTGGAAGGCCGTGTCGTCCCTGAGCGGGTAGGCGGCGAGGGCCCGTTCCAGCAGCCGATCGAACACGGCCACGTCTCCCGCCCCCGCCTCCCGCCCCGGCCCGTCGTCCCGCCCTCCCCCACCCGGGACGAGCTGGGCGCGGGCCTCGGCGGCCGCACTGTCGCGCGCGCGGGCCGCCTTCTCGGTGCCCGCGGCGGGGTCGGGGGCGTCCAGTTGGGCGGCGACCAGGCGCAGCAGGGCGTCCGGCCGCTCGGCCATGGTGGGCTCCGCGAGGTCGGCGCCGAGGCAGCGCAGCCCGTACACCTCCATGAAGGCGCGGACACGCGCCGCGAAGCCCGGGTCGGCGGCCAGGACGGCCGCGGCGCCGTCGCCCCGGGCCAGCGGCTCGCGCACCGCCGGGTTCTCCCGGGCCGCGCGCGCAAGGGCGTGCAGTTCGCGCGCCGGCTCGCTGGTCTTGCCCGGCACCCCGGACACCAGCGTCAGCACGCGCGCGACGTCCCAGCCGAGCCGCTCCTCGCAGAGCGCGCCGAGCGCGCCCCACACCATGCTGGAGGCGCCGCCCACCAGGAAGTGCAGCCGCTGCGCCTCGGCGGCCAGTTCGTGCAACTCGGCGAGGCGGGTGAGCAGCCCGGCGTCGCTCAGCGCCGCCAGGCCGGCCCGCCTGGCGCGCTCGATGTCCGCGACGAGCCGCGGCTCCCAGGCGTCGCGCCAGGACTCGACCAGCCGCCACGGCTCGTCGTCGCGCAGGGCGCCGGCGACCGCGGCGAGGCATTCGCGGAGGGCCTGCGGCTCCCGGACGAGGGCGATGCTGACGTAGGACCAGCCTTCGACGCTGCGCACCCGGACGCGGTCGGCCGTCGCGAACCTGAACAGCTCGGCGCTGTGGTCGTTGACGGCCTTGATCAGCGTGCCGACGTTCATGCGGGACAGCGGCTTGAGAGAGTACTCGCCCCGGGTCCAGAACCCAGGCGGCGCTCCCTCCAACCCCCCGGGCCTACCAACATCGCCCGGCCTACCCACATCACCCGACCTGCCCGCGTCACCCGACCCGCTCGAATCACCCGGCCTACCCGAATCACCGGGCCTACCGGTGTCACTGGACCTGCCCGAATCACCCGGTCTGCCCGTGTCACCGAGCCTGCCCGTGTCGCCGGGCGCGGGCAGGCCGTCCGGTGGCGCGGCGGGGTCCGGGGGCGGCGGGAGGGCGGTGATCGGCCGCGCCTGGAGCAGCGCCACCGCGCCGCCGTGCCAGGCCCACTCCACGTCCGCCGGCGCGCCCATCCACGCCTCGACCCGGTCGGCCAGCGCGGCCACGGCCGCGACCTGCTGTTCGCCGAGCGCGTCCTCCCGCCCCGACATCCGCGTGGCGCGGCCGTCGCGGACCGACCACTCGTCGGGCGTGGCACGCCCGGAGACCAGGCGGTCACCGAGGCCCGCGACCACGCTCACCAGCGTCCGCCTCCGGTCACCGGTCACCGGGTCGGCGGTGAAGGCGACCCCGGCCGCCTCGGCGGGCACCATCGTCTGCACCAGCACCGCCATCGAGGGCCCACCGCCGTCGCGGTAGGCGGCGGCCCTGTCCCCGAACGCCGAGGACCAGCAGGTCAGCACCGCCTCCAGCAGCGCTTCGTGCCCTCGAACGCCGAGCACGGTCTCGTACACGCCCGCGTAGGAGCGATCGGGGAGATCCTCGTCGGGGGCGGACGACCGTACCGCGACCGGGCCGCCGCCGAGCGCGTCGAGCGCCACGCGCAGGGCGTCGGCGACCTCGCGGGGCACGGCCTGCGGGGGGCACGGCCGGCCCGGGACGCGGGCCGGCGCGCCGGAGAGCACGGGCCCCATGGCGAGCGTCAGCGCGCGGGTGGTGAGCACGAACCCGCCGGGCACGGGGAAGCCGGCGGCCGTGAGCGCGCCGAGCGTCGCCGCCTTGGTGCCCACCTCGGCGGATCCGGCTCCCGCAAGCCCGGCCAAGGGCAGCGTCAGCCTCTCCGCCTGGGTGCCCATCTCGGCGGGTCCGGCTCCCGCAGGCCCTGCCAGGGGCAGCGTCAGCCTCTCGGCGGTCACCCGGCCGGCTTCCGCAACGCCGCCGTCTGCGTCATCACCGGATACACCTTGGAGATCAGCAGCTCGGGCAGCAGCTCCACGACCCGGTCGAAGTCGAACTCGGGGAAGCCGAGCAGCTCGCGCGGGTCGCCGGCGACCAGCTCCAGGCCCGAGCGCTCGACCAGGGAGTGCACGTTCTGGTTGATGCCCCACACGTTCCTGTCCAGGACCCCGAACGGCTTGATGTCGAGGAACAGGTCGACGGTCAGCAGCAGCATCCCGCCGGGCTTGAGCAGTTTGACGCAGTGGTCGATGATCTCCAGGGTCTCGGCCGCGTCGAGGTGCTCCAGCACCGACAGGCAGAAGATGCGGTCGAAGCCGCCCGGTTCGAGGCCGGCGTCCTGGATCCGCTCGGCGACCAGCTGTACCGACGTGCCGAAGGTGTCGTTCAGCACCTTGTGCCGGTTCGGGGTCAGCAGGATGTAGCCGGGGTCGCTCCAGTCGTTGTAGTCGCTCCTCGCCGTGGGGTCGACGTTGACCACGTCGTGGCCCTCCATGGCGGCGACGAACTGGAAGCCGCTGGCGCCGCCGCCGATGTCGAGCAGGCGCTTGGGCGTGTCCAGCTCGGCCGTCAGGTAGGCCCACGGGTACTCGTAGATGCGGGTGTGGCTCGCCGGCTGGAAGGCGAAGGGGCCGAAGTCGGGCCCTCCGGGGTTGGCCTGGGCTGCCCGCACGTCCTGCGTGGGGTGCCCGCCGGTCATAAGGCGCCGCCCGGCCGCGTGCCCGAAGGGGGCGCCCCAGCGCTCGTTCCACTTGCGGTAGTCCTCGGGAAGGTTCTTTCTGCCGATCATGCGGTCCGCCTTTCGCGGTCAGGAGAGGGACAGTGCGTGCGGCGAGCGCGCGGCGAGGTCCTCCAGATCGCCGACGATCTCCGTGGGGGCCGGCAGGCCGATCGCCTCGTCGCGCAGGGCGCGGACCGACGCGCGCAGGGGCTCGTCGTCGAGCAGCCGCCGCACGTGGGCGCGCACCGCGTCCGGGCCGGCGTCCTCGGGCATCAGCACGACGCCGCCGCCGGCGCCCGCCAGGCACGAGGCGTTGAAGGCGTGGTCGGGGAACTGCGGCACGATGAGCTGGGGCACGCCGCAGACCAGGCTGGTCATCGTGGTGCCGGTGCCGCCCTGGTGGACGATGGCGTCGCAGGTCGGCAGCAGCATGTGCAGGGGCAGCGACTCCACCAGCCTGACGCCGGCCGGCACCTCCCCGACCAGCTCCGCGTGCCCGGGGGCGACCGTGGCCACGACCTCGACGTCCAGTTCGGCGATGGCGCGCAGCATCGAGCCGGCGAGGACCATGTGGGGGTTCAGCTTGCCGAGGGTGGTGCCCCAGGTGACGGCGACCCTGCGGCGGGCGGGCGGTTCCAGCAGCCAGCCCGGCATGACCCCGGGACCGTTGTAGGGAACGTAGCGGACAGGCAGGCGCGGGTATTCGCAGGGCACCTGCATGCTCGGCGGGCACGGGTCCACGGTCAGCGCGCCGAGCGGGTCGACGGGCCTGGTGATGCTGAGCTTGGCGCGCAGCGGCTCCAGCAGCTCGACCTCGAGCTCGCGGGCCGGGTAGGCGATGTCGGGGGCCTTGAGGTGGCGGACGTTGGGCACGCCGAGCGCGGCGGCCAGCAGCGGCCCGGCGAAGCCGGACGGGGTGTGCACGACCAGGTCGGGCCGCCAGGCGCGGCCGAAGTCGATCAGGTCGCCCACCATGGCCTCGGCGAGGTCGACGAAGATGCCGAGCGCCTTCTTGCCCTTGCCCTTGCGCAGCTCGCGCCAGCGGTCGGGGGTCATCTCCGCGGTGCCGTCGATGCCCATCTGCCGGCGCACGGTCTCGACGAAGTCGATGTCCTCGCCGACGCTGACGGCGGGCAGCCCCGAATTGACGATCGAGTCGACGATCCCCGGCTGCCCCGCGACCCGCACCTCGTGCCCCGCGTTGCGCAAGGCCCAGGCCAGCGGGACCATCGGGAAGTAATGCGGGCTCCACGCCCACGTGGTGAACAACACGCGCATAGGCCGACCACTCCCTCGGACGAGATGTGCCGTCACAGTCGCAGTGGCCGTTCGCGATCCGCTCGAGTTTCGTTGAGCCGGGCGCTCTCAACCGATCCAGGATCGGCCCCCGAGGCGGGCGGCACACGCTGGCGGCCCGTCCCGACCACGACAAGGGAGCGCGTCATGCGGGTCCTGTTCACCACGTACGCCGCGGCCTCGCACTACTACCCGATGGTCCCGCTGGCCTGGGCGCTGCGCCTTGCCGGGCACGAGGTGCGGGTCGCCGCGCAGCCGTCGTTCGCCCCGCGCGTCGCCGAGGCGGGGCTGCAGCCGGTGGCCGCCGGCGCCGACGCCGACCCCGGCGCCGCGTGGCGGGGCCTGGACCTCGGGGTCAAGGGTGACCCGGCGGGCGGCGCGGGCGAGCGGACGGCGCGCACGATGACGATGTTCCGGCTGGCGGCCGAGGCGATCGTGGACGACGTCGTCGCGGTCGCCCGGGAGTGGCCGGCGGATCTGGTGGTGTTCGAGCCGCGCGAGTACGCGGGTCCCGCCGCGGCTGAGCTGCTCGGCATCCCCTCGGTGCGGCTGCCTTATGGAATCGACCACACCCCGCCGCGGCGGGACGCCGAGTGGCCGCTGCTGGCGCCGCTGTGGGAGCGGCTCGGCCTGGCCTCGGTCGACGCGGCGGGGACGGCCACGCTGTGCCCGTGCCCGCCGAGCCTGCAGGTGCCGGACCTGCCGGAGCAGTGGCCGATGCGGTACATCCCGCACAACGGGCGCAGCCACGCGCCCGCCTGGACGCATGACGGGGAGCGGCGGGTGTGCGTCACCTGGGGCACCTCGATGGCGCAGGCGAGCGGCCACCTGGAGCCGCTGGAGGAGCTGCTCGGGGCGCTTTCCGGGGTGGACGGCGAGGTGGTGCTGGCGGTGGATCCCGCGCAGCGCGAGATGCTCGGCGACCTGCCGCCGGGGGTGCGCGTGGCCGGCGGCGTGCCGCTCAACCTGCTGCTGCCCACATGCGCGGCGGTCGTCCACCAGGGCGGGGCCGGTACCACGATGACGGCCGCCGCCTGCGGTGTGCCGCAGTTCGTCGTGCCGGTGAAGGGCGACCAACTGGTCAACGCCGAGCGGGTGTCCGCGCGCGGCGTCGGCCTGTCGGTGCCCTATGCGCGCCTGGACGCGGCCGAGGCGCGCGAAGCGGTCCGCGTGCTGCTCGGCGACCCGCGGGTGCGGCGGGCCGCGCGCGAGGTGGCCGCCGAGAACGCCGCCCAGCCGGGGCCGGCCGAGGCGGTGGCCACCCTGGCCGAGCTGGGGACCCGCTGACGGGGAAGGTCGCCGGAGCGGCGGCCTTCCAGGGTCAGAAGAGCCCCAGCAGCGGGCCGACGGTCTCCAGCAGCTCCCGGGCGAAGACCCGGAACAGCACGGGGATCTGGTAGCGGATGTCGCCGTCCATGGCGGCGTGCTCCGCCGCGGTGTGCAGGAACTGCATGTTGACCAGGCGGTCGAGGGTGCTGTCCACCACGTTCCTGTCGCCCTGGAGCATCGAGGCGGCGGTGCCGAGGGTGAACACCGAGGTCTCCGCCGCGGCCAGGGTGAGGACCGCCGAGCGCTCCACCTCGTCGAGCTGCTCGTAGCTGGAGGCGATCTGGGCGCGGATGTCCAGGGCCTCGGTGCGCAGCACGCTGAGCCTGTGGCACTCGTCGCCGAGCCGTACGACGAGCTTGTCCAGCGACCAGTGCGGCGCGGCGACGAGCCGGTCGCCGGCCGTGCGGATCGCCAGCGGCCACAGCCCGCACATCCTGACGATGCTGGCGGCCGCTTCGGGTTCCTTGGCCACCCGCTCCCTGCCGACGATGTTGCCGAGCATCTCGACGGCGTCGCCGACGCTGAGGAGGCCGAGGCGCAGGTGGTCCACCCCGGCGAGGCCGGGCAGCACCGAGCGGCTGGTCACGACGACGGCCCATTGGGGGCCGCTGGGCAGGAGCGGGCGCAGCTGCGCGGCGGAGGCGGCGTCGTCGAGCAGCAGCAGGCCGGACCGGTCCGCGCTCCAGCCCCGGAAGAGCTGCTGGCGCTCCTGCAGGCTGTCGGGGATCAGGTCGTGCCGCACGCCGGCGGTGCGCAGGAAACCGGCCAGCACGTCGGCGGGATCGGCGTCGGCGCCGAGGGAGGCGTAGAGCTGGCAGTCGGGGAACCGGGCCCTGGCCTGGTGGGCTGCCCTGCGTGCCAGCACCGACTTGCCGATGCCGGCGGACCCGGTCAGCACCACGACCCGCGGGGCGCATTCGCGCGGTTCTAAGAGCCTGCCGAGAGCGGCCAGGTCGCCGGCCCGTCCGGCGAAGTCGCCGATGTCCGGCGGGAGCTGTGAGAGCCGCACGTTCTGCATGAGCGTCCCGCCCCAGGTGCGGGCCCGCACCGGTGGCTGCAGCGAGGCGGCGTCCGACAGCACGTCCTGGTGCAGGCGTTGCAGGGCCGGGGACGGATCCAGCCCCAGCTCGTGGTTCAGCGAGCGGCGCAGCTCGTGGTAGACCTCGAGCGCGGTGGAGCGGCGGTCGGACCTGTAGAGCGCGACCATCAGCTTGGCGTAGAGGTCCTCGTGCAGCGGATTCTCCGCGACCAGCGCGCGCAGTTCGCTGACCAGCTCGTGATGCCGTCCGAGCCGCAGGTCGGCCTCGACGCGCAGCACCAGCGCCCGCAGCATGGCCTCGTCGATCCTCGCGGCCTGCGCCGACAGCAGGGCCCCGCGTTGCACGTCGGTCAGCGCGTCTCCCCTGCGCAGGGCGAGCGCCGTGTGCAGCGCCGCCGAGGCCTCCTCCACACGGCCGGCCTCGAGGGCGGCCTGTCCTCTCGCCAGTGACCTTTCGAACACGGTCAGGTCGAGGTCGTCGGGTGAGATGGCGGCGACGTAGCCGAGCGGCTTGGTGACGAGGATGTCGTCGGCGTGGCGGCCGGCGTGCGCGGCGAACAGTTTGCGCACCTGGTAGACGTAGGTCTGCAGGGTGGTGACGGCGCTCTTGGGAGGCGCCTCTCCCCAGATCTCCTCGATCAGCGTGCTGACCGGGACGACACGGTTGCGATGGGTCACCAGCAGCGCGAGCACGGTGCGCTGCTTGAGGGCGCTGGGCGTCAGGATCTTGTCGTCTTCGAGTACTTCGAGTGGGCCTAGGACTCGAAATTGCATAAGTCACCCGCCTTCGCTTGATCAGCCAAGCACAAGGCACCTCAAGGGTGATGGCGAGCTGCTGAGACCGTTGGCGGGCCGAGACCGGGACATGCGTCATCGAACCCTGGAAACAGCGCTTCTGACCCCCGTGGACCCTGGCGCCTTGACAATATTTCCCACTGTGAACAAACCAGTAGGTTCGCCCACCATCCCGTACCGCCTCGGACGGTGGGCGCCCGAGGCGTTCTTACCAAGTGACCCCACGCAACATAACTAGCTGTGTCCTTATATGTCTAGACTTTGTCGTGATTTCCGGTCAGGCAGCTACGGGTAACGGAGCGTAATACCGCTCCCCGAATGCGCAATTCCGTAGGGGCGCCCCTAGCCGCGAGGCAAGTGAACTGGGGTTCCCCCGCAGAGTGATGAAATGGTCACTCACGGCCGCGACCCGCCGCCCGCGTTCACCGTCGTGAACCGCGGGGAAATCACCGTCGGCATACGTCGAGACGCAGAACATCCGTCAGGGAAACGGTCAGAATCACGTCAGCTCTTTCTGTCGGAAGACGGATCGCCCTCCGGATGACCGGACGAGCAGGCCGGCGCGACAGACGGCACGATGGGCGAGATGTCCGATTTGCACCTCAAGCCGACCTCTAGCGATCCTCGAGCGCCACGCCGCAAGATCACGCCAACGGACTTCCCTGACAATCCTCTCACATCGCCATTCGAAGAGGGGCTCATAAACCTCACTTTCCGCGAAAGGCGATTGTGTGAACGGAGTGCGATGTCCCCGAAAGACGCAGGGCAATTAGTTTGGGATAAAGCCCTGGAAATTGCCCGCTATCTCGCGCTCGGCCTGTCCGCCATCGGCTGCGCCCACTACATGTGGCCGGGCGACGGCATGATCTCCCATTACGGACCGTTCCGCCGCCATCCCGAAGGCGCCGGTCCGCGGCCCTCCGCCGAGGAGAGCCGTCTGTGGGCCGGGCTGGAGGCCGACCTCCGTGAGGCGTTCGACGAGGCGCGGGGCGATCACCGATGGTGACCGCGACCGCGACCGGCGCGTGGACCCGCTGCGCGGGCTGCGCGGCCCCCGTCTACGGCCGACGCTTGGCCCGCGCCCTCCAGGTCTGCCCCGAATGCGGGCACCACGGACGGCTCGGCGCCCACGACCGGCTCGGCCTGCTCCTCGACGACGGCTGGCGTGAGCTGCCCTCGCCGCCCGGCGCCGACGACCCGCTGCGCTTCACCGACCTGCGTCCCTACCGCGAGCGGCTTCGCGAGGCACGCGACGCGACCGGGCTGCCGGAGGCGATCGTGTGCGCGGCCGGCGCGGTCGACGGCCGGCCCGTCGTCGCCGGCGCCATGGACTTCCGCTTCCTCGGCGGCAGCATGGGCTGCGGCGTCGGCCGGCGCATCGAGCGGGCCGCGCGCCGCGCGCTCGCCGACCGGGTCCCGCTGATCCTCGTCAGCGCCTCCGGCGGGGCCCGCATGCAGGAGGGCGCCCTTGCCCTCATGCAGATGGCCAGGACCAGCCAGGCGCTGGCCGAACTGGACGAGGCGGGCATCCTCACGATCTCGCTGGTCACCGACCCCACCTACGGCGGCGTCGCGGCGTCCTTCGCCGCGCTCGCCGACGTCGTGCTGGCCGAGCCGGGGGCCCGCATGGGCTTCGCCGGCCCCCGGGTCATCGAGCAGACGATCGGGCACCGCCTGCCCGAGGGGTTCCAGACCGCGGAGTTCCTCCTGGAGCGCGGCCTGATCGACGCCATCGTGCCGCGCGCCGAGTTGCGCGAGACCGTCGGGCGGCTGCTGGACGCCGCCCGCGGCCCGCGCCGACCGGCCGGGACGCGCGACCACCACGAGGAAGCGCGACCGCCGGAGCCCGGAGCGCACGACCGGACACGGCCGGCGGAGCCGGGGGCGCCGGGCGCGGGAGGTGGCTTCGCGCAGGAGGGGGACGAGGACGCGTGGCGGGCCGTCCGGCTGGCCAGGGATCCCGGCAGACCCACCACCCTGGACCACATCGAGGCCGTCGTGGACGGCTTCCAGGAACTGCGCGGGGACCGGGCGGCCGGTGACTGCCCCGCGATCGTCGGCGGCGTCGGCAGTCTCGCCGGCAGGCCGCTGGTCGTGGTCGGCGTGCAGAAGGGCCGCGACCTGCGCGAGCGGATGGCGCGCGCCTTCGGGATGCCTTCGCCGGCCGGGTACCGCAAGGCCGGCCGCCTGATGCGGCTGGCCGCCAAGTTGCGCATCCCCGTGCTGACGCTGGTCGACACCCCCGGCGCCCATCCGGGACGGGAGGCCGAGGAGCACGGCCAGGCCTTCGCCATCGCCGAGAACCTGCGCCTGATGTCCGGCCTGCCGGTCCCCGTCGTGAGCGTCATCACCGGGGAGGGCGGCAGCGGCGGGGCGCTCGCGCTCGCGGTGGCCGACACGGTGCTGGCCCTGGAGAACGCCGTCTACTCGGTGATCAGCCCCGAGGGCTGCGCCAGCATCCTGTGGCGCGACCCGGCCGCCGCGCCGCGCGCCGCCGGGGCCCTGCGGCTCGGCGTCCGCGGGCTCCTGGCGCAGCGCGTGATCGACGAGGTGATCCCCGAGCCGCCGGGCGGCGCGCACGCCGATCCGCAGGCGGCCTCCCTGGCCGTCCGCGACGCGGTGGCCGCCCACCTCGACCGGCTGGCGGGGCTGGACCCCGCCGCACTGGTCGCCGAGCGCCGCCGGCGCTTCTCGTCGTTCGGCGGCCCCGCGGAGGGAGAGATGCCATGAGCGACCCATCGACGTCCGGCGCGCCGCCGGAGGGGCCGGCGGCCGCGCCGGGTGACGCCGGCGCCCTCGCCACGCTGTGCGAGCGCCTCACCGGCATCCTCGACGCGACGCGCGACCGCCCGGTGGCGCACCTCCGGCTCGCCTTCGCGGGCGCCGAGGTCGAGCTCGCCTGGGCGGCTGAGGCGCCGCAGGGGCTCCCCGCCGCTCTTCCGCCCGGCGCGGCGGCGGGGCCCGACGGGCACGCCGCCTCCCTCGGCCACACGCCGCCGGACCGAAGCGCGGTACCGGCTCACGCGCCCGCGGACGCGCCGCCGGGACCGCCGGGGCATCGGATCACCGCCCCGCTGGTCGGCACCTTCTACGCCGCTCCCGCCCCGGGCGAGAAGCCGTTCGCGCGGGTGGGCGACCACGTCGTCGCGGGCCAGCAGCTGGCGGTCCTCGAGGCGATGAAGCTGATGAACGGCATCGACGCCGACGTCACCGGCGTCGTCGCCGAGATCTGCGTGGACGACGGCACGCCGGTCGAGTACGGCCAGTCGCTGTTCGTCATCACCCCAGAGACGGCCTAGGCGCCATGTTCAAGACCGTGCTCGTCGCCAACCGCGGAGAGATCGCGCTGCGGATCGTCCGCACCTGCAAGGAGCTCGGCATCCGCGTCGCGGTGGTCCACTCCACCGCCGACGCGGACTCGGCCGCGGTGCGGCTGGCCGACCAGGCCGTCCAGATAGGCCCGCCGCCGGCGCGCCAGAGCTACCTCAGCATCCCGGCGATCATCGAGGCCGCCCGGCTGTGCGGCGCCGACGCCGTCCACCCGGGGTACGGCTTCCTGTCGGAGGACCCCGACTTCGCCCAGGTGTGCGCCGACCACGGCATCACCTTCATCGGCCCGTCCCCCCGCGTGCTGTCGGCGCTGGGCGACAAGGTGCACTCGCGCGGCGCCGTCGTGGGGGCCGGGCTGCCGGTGCTGCCGGGCAGCCACACCGCGACCTCGACGGCCGCCCAGGCCCACGCCGTGGCCGAGCACGTCGGCTATCCCGTCATCGTCAAGGCCAGCGCGGGCGGCGGCGGGCGCGGCATGGCGGTCGTCGACGACCCCCGCGAGCTGGCCGGGGCCTTCGCCAGGACCCGCTCGGAGGCGCGCGCGCTGTTCGGCGACGGCCGTGTGTACCTGGAGCGTTACCTGGGCTCCAGCCGCCACGTGGAGGTCCAGGTGCTCGCCGACCGGTTCGGCAACGTCGTCCACCTGGGCGAGCGCGACTGCTCGGTGCAGCGGCGGCGGCAGAAGCTGCTGGAGGAGACGCCCTCCCCCGGCCTGTCGTCCTGCCTGCTCGACGGCATGACCGGCGCCGCGACGCACGCGGCCCGCGCTCTCGGGCTCACCGGCGCGGCCACCTTCGAGTTCCTGGTGGAGAAGGACGTCTTCTACTTCATGGAGGCCAACTGCCGCCTGCAGGTCGAGCACCCGGTGACCGAGATGGTGACCGGCGTCGACCTGGTGCGCGAGCAGATCATGATCGCGGCCGGGGAGCCGCTGTCGTTCGGCCAGGACGGCGTGGCCCCGCGCGGAGCGGCCGTCGAGTGCCGGATCAACGCCGAGGACCCCGAGCGGGGCTTCATGCCCACCCCGGCCGTGATCGACGCGTTCGTCCCGCCCGGGGGCCCGTTCACCCGGGTCGACACCCACGGGCACGCCGGCCTGCGCGTCAGCCCCGAGTACGACTCGCTGCTGGCCAAGGTCGTCGTGTGGGCGCCGGACCGCGCCGCGGCCCTGCGGCGGATGGACCGCGCTCTCACGGAGTTCCGAATCGAGGGCGAGGGCCTGCGCACGACGGCGGGTTTCCTGCGCCAGGTCCTCGACCATCCCGCATTCCTGGCGGGAACCCATTCGACGAGGCTGGTCGAGGCGATGCTCGGCCGGCCCGGCGACCGACCCGAAGGGCAGTAGACCATGCGCGTTCTCGTCACCGGAGGAGCGGGTTTCATCGGGACCCGCGTCGTCGCGGCCCTGCGCGAGCAGGGCCATGAGATAAGGGTGCTGGACGCCCTCCTGCCCGCCGTCCACGGCGGGCGGCGGCCGGTGCTGCCCGAGGGGGTGGAGTTCGTCCACGGCGACGTCCGCGACCCCGGCACCGTCGAGGCGGCGCTCGGCGGCGTCGACGTCGTGTGCCACCAGGCCGCGATGGTCGGCCGCGGGCACCACGTCTCCGAGGCGCCCGAGTACGCCGCGATCAACGACATGGGCACCGCGATCCTGCTCGCCGCCATGGCCCGGGCCGGCCTGGGCAGGCTCGTGTTCGCCAGTTCGGTCGTCGTGTACGGCGAGGGCGTGTACACCTGCGCCGAGCACGGCAGGGTGTCGCCCGGCCCGCGCACCCGGGCAGACGTGGACGCGGGCCGGTTCGACCCGCCCTGCCCGCGCTGCGGGGCCGCGCTGCGGCCGGGCGAGCTGTCCGAGGACGACCGGCTGGCCCCGCTCAACGTGTACGGCGCGACCAAGCTGGCGCAGGAGCACCTGGCGGGCGCGTGGGCCAGGGAGACCGGCGGCATGGCGATCGCGCTGCGCTACCACCAGGTGTACGGGCCCGGCATGTCGCACGACTCGCCGTACTCGGGCGTGACCTGCGTCTTCCGCTCGGCCGTCCGCAACGGCGAGACCATCGAGCTGTACGAGGACGGCGCGATGCTGCGGGACTTCATCCACGTGCGGGACATCGCGCTCGCCAACGTGAACGCCATCGGCCTGGACCGCCCGGGGTTCCGGGCCTACAACGTGGCGACGGGGACTCCGAGGACGGTGGGGCAGCTGGCCCGCACCCTCGCGGAGCTGTCGGCGGGGCCGGCGCCGAAGGTCAGCGGGCGGTGTCGCTTCGACGACGTCCGGCACATCGTCGCCTCGCCGGCGCGGCTGAAGCGGGAGCTCGGCTGGGAGCCCACGGTGAGCTTCGAGGACGGCATGAAGGAGTTCGTCACCGCGCCGATGCGGGCCTGAGGGACGCGTGGGCAGGGCCGCCGCGGCGGCCCTGCCCACGCGCTCTCCGCGCTCACACCGACAGGTGCGCCACCAGGGACTCGGCCTCGGCCACGCAACGCTCGCCGAGCAGCCGCGCGTCCGCCTCGGTCAGCAGGTCGGCCCGGTAGCGGAGCATGGCACGCGGCCGGGGTTCCGGCCACACCTCGAACGCCACGTCGCTGCGCTCGACGGGCGGGCCGATGCGCTCCCCCTCGCAGGCCACGCCCGGCAGGTCGATCCGGCCGGGCGCGTAGTTGTGCATGGCGAAGCGAACCTGCAGGAGCGGGTGCCGCGGCGTGCCGGCCGGCGGCTCGTAGAGGCGGTCGATGGGCACGATCGGCGAGGCCACCGCAGCGCGCAGCGCCCCGGCCGCGGCGGCGACCGCGGCCGCCGGGTCGTCGGGGAAGCCGGGGAAGCGCAGCGTGATCAGCGAGGCGAAGCAGCCGATCACGTCCTCGGCCTCGGGGATGGACCGTCCCGCCACGGGCACCGTGACCGGGAAGTCGGTGGCGCCGGTGCGGGCGCGCAGAGCGCGGACGTAGGCCGCGAGGAACAACGCGGTGGCGGTGCCGCCGGCCGCGGCCGCCGCCCCGGCCGCGCGTTCCAGCAACGACCGCCCGATCGGCAGCGGGATCTCGGCCGCCGGGCCGACCTCGGCCGTGGAGCCGCCGAGCGGAAGCCCGGGCATGCCCCTCAGCTGGTCGGTCCAGTAGCGGCACGCCTCGTCGAAGCGCGGCGCCTCGTACCGCTCCTGCTTGGCGATCACCCGGTGGAAGGAGGTCGCGACGCGGTACGGCGGGCGGCGCCCGTTCACCAGTTCGGTGTAGGCGAGGCCCACCTCCCGCCAGAACAGCACCTCCGACCAGCCGTCGAAGCCGGAGTGGTGCGCCGAGAGCACCAGCAGGTGGTCGTCGGGGCCGAGCGGGATGAGCAGCACGCCGAGCGGGACGTCCCGCCCGATGTGGTAGCGGCGGCGGGCGAAGGCCTCGGCCCGCTCCTGCGCGGCGGCCAGGTCCGCCGGCTCGGCGACGGTGAACGCGGACGGCAGCGCCGCCGGGTCGAGCACCTCGATGACCGGCCTGCGGCGCACGGCGGGCAGCCGCGTGCGCAGGGCCTCGTGCCGGCCGACCACGGTGTCGACCGCCTGGGCGAGCGCGGCCCGGTCGAGCGGCCCCGTCAGCCTGTAGCGCATGCCGATGAGCGCCTGGTCGGCCTCGGGGTCCAGCCACTCGGCCAGCCAGAACCTGTACTGGTTGCAGGGCAGCCCGTCGGCCCACTCCGGGGCCCGTTCCTCGGCCTCGGCGCACACCGTCGGGCCCGCCTGGAGCAGGGGGGCGATCCGTGCGGGGGTGCGGAGCTCGAGGATCTCGGCGGCGGTGACGGCGCGTCCCAGCCGCAGCCGCAGCCGGTTGGCGAGCCGGACGGCGGTGAGCGAGGTGCCGCCGAGGCCGAACAGGTCGTCTCCGGAGTACACCGTGCGGCCGAGGAGGTCGCCGGCGAGCTCCAGGACCGCCTTCAGCTCCGTGCCCGCGTCCTCGCCCTCGCCCTCCCCCGCGCCGGCGGACTCCTCCGGCAGCAGATCGGGGAGGGCCGCGTAGTCGACCTTGCCGTTGGCCAGCAGCGGCAGCGCGGCGAGCGGCACCAGCGTGGCCGGCACGAACACCTCGGGCAGGCGGCCGCGCAGGTGCTCGCGGACGGTCTCCGGCGCGGCGGGCGCGGGTGCGCCCGGCGCGGGGGTGTAGAACGCGGCGAGCCGTTCCGGCGCCCGCCCGCCCACCGGCAGCGCGACCGCGCCGGCGCGCCCGACGCCGGGGACCCGCTCGATGGCGTGCTCGACCTCCCCCAGCTCCACGCGGAACCCGCGGATCTTGACCTGCCGGTCACGGCGGCCGACGAAGACCAGGTCGCCGCCCTCGTCCACCCTGGCCAGGTCGCCGGTCAGGTAGACCCGCCGGGGCCGGCCCGCAAGGTCCAGCGTCGGGAAGCGGTCGGCGGTGGCCTCGGGATCGCCGAGGTAGCCGCGTGCCAGCCCGTCCCCGCCGACGGCGATCTCGCCGACCTCGCCGGGGGCGCTGGGCCGCCGATCCGGGTCCAGCAGGTACACGGTGGTGTTGACGATGGGACGGCCGATCGGCACGTCGTCCTGCTCGCCGGCGCCGGTGACCACGTGGGCGGTCGCGGCGATGGAGCTCTCGACCGGCCCGTAGGCGTGCACGAGGCGCATGCCCGGGTGCTCGCGCAGGCACGCGGCGAAGTGCCGGGCGGAGGCGCGCTCGCCCCCGGTGACCATCAGGTCGATGCCCGCCAGGCAGCGCGGGTCGTCGTCGAGCGCGGCGTTGAACAGGACGGCGGGCAGGGCCAGCACGTTGACGCCCTGCGCGACCGCGTCGCGGATCCCGGCCGCGGTGAGGTGCCCCTCCTCGTACAGCGTGCACGTGCCGCCGCGCATCAGCGGGACCCACAGTTCCAGGGCGAAGATGTCCCACGCGACCGAGGCGCACTGCAACGAGTGCATCGGCCCGTCCAGGACGTGAAGCGGGTCCAGCGCGGCGCGGACCACGCCCCGGTGCGGCGCGAGCACGGCCTTGGGGGCGCCCGTGCTGCCGGAGGTGAGGAAGACGCAGCACGGGTCCTGCCCTGAGCCGCGCCCGGGCGGCTCGGCGGGCGGCAGGCGCAGGCCCTCGCGCAGCAGGGACGCCGTGGTGACGGCGTCGCCGCGCCACGCCCCGCCCGCCCCGGTGATCTCCAGGCGCGGGTTCACCAGGGCCGACAGCTGCTCGTGGCGGGCGCGGGGCCAGTCGAGGGGGACGGCGGCGTAGGCCGCGCCCCGCTTCAGCACGGCCAGCAACGCGGCCACCATGCGGGGGCCGCGGCGCATCCGGACCGTCACGATGTCCCCCGGGCCGACTCCGCGTTCGGCCAGCGCCACCGCCATCGTCTCGGCGTCGACGACGAGGTCGGCGTAGCTCACCTCCTGGCCGCGCCAGCGCAGCGCCGGCGCCGCCGGGTTCAGCGAGGCCTGCCGGTCGATCCACCCGTCGATGTGCTCGCCGTAGGGGTAGTCGGTGAACGGCCCGCGGAACTCCGGCGCGCGGTCACTCATGCCGCTCCCCCGCCGGCCGGCGCTCGGCCAGCTCGACGAGCACCGCGGCGTCCAGGTCGCCGTCGCCCGCCGCCACGACGGCGGCGAAGCGCTCGGCGGCCCGGGCGGCGACGGGGAGGTCGACGCCGAGCTCGCCGGCGGCGGCGAGGGCGAGGCGCAGGTCCTTCTCCATCAGCGCCGCGCGGAAGGCCGCCGGCTCGTAGGTCCGCTCGCGCATGATGTCGGCGCGGAAGGCCATCACCTTGGAGCTGAAGCCGCTCGCGGCGACGGCGGTCAGGAGCAGGTCGCGGGGCAGCCCGGCACGGACGCCGTAGGCGACGGCCTCGGCCAGCGAGGCGACCTGCGCGCCGAGCAGCAGGTTGAACACCAGCTTGAACGCCGCCGCCTGCCCCACGGGGCCGAGGTGGAGGAGCTGATGCCCGAGCGCCTCCAGCACGGGCCGCACCCTTTCGACGTCGGCGGCGTCGCCGGCGGCCAGGACGCGCAGCTCCCCCGCCCGGGCCTGCGACGGGTTGCCGAGCAGGGCGGACTCGACGAAGCGCCGGCCCGCCGCGGCGACGCGGCCGGCCAGGAGCCGGGAGTGGCCCGGCGAGACGGTGCCGGTGTTGACGACCGTGCTGTCGGGCTTGACCGCGTCCAGCACGTCCGCGGTGAGGACGGCGTCCACGGCGGCCTCGTCGCTGAGGCACAGCAGCACCGCCTCGGCGCCCGCGACGGCGTCCTGAGGGGAGGCGGCGACGCGGGCCCCGGCCGCCTCCAGCGGCGCGGCGCGCCCGGGGGTCCGGTTGTGGACGGTGACGGCGTGGCCGGCCTCCAGCAGCCGGTGGGCGAGGCCCGCCCCCATCCCGCCGAGGCCGATGACGGCGATCATCCGCGGGTCTCCTCGGCCGGCTCGGCGGACAGCTGGGAGATGCAGCGCATGAGGCTCGCGGAGAAGTGCCGCCTGAACCCTTCGGCGGTCCCGGTGTCGCGGGGGGCCGCCAGGTACGGCTTGAGCTTCTCCTCCAGTTCGTGCACTCCCTTCTGCCGCGCCATGTGCTGCGCCACGTGCTGCAGGGAGCCCTCGTAGTGGATGAACCTGACCAGGGTGGCGTCGTTGATGAAGACGCCGGTGCCGAGCAGGCGACCGGCGACGCGGCCCTCCTCGTCGCGCAGTTCGGGGGTGTCCACGCGCTGGAACCCGGCGAAGATGGCCGCGATCTCGTCTTCGTGGCCGGGCTGGACGTTGTAGGTGATGGCTGCGTAGGGCATGGCCCCTCCTTGGTCAGATGCCGCCGTCGACGGTCAGGGTCGCGCCGGTGAGGTAGCCCGCCAGGTCGCCGGCCAGGTAGAGGACGGCGGCGGCCACCTCTTCCGGGCGGCCGAGGCGGCCGAGTGCCGTCATGCGCGCGACGCGCTCGGCCACGGGCGGGGGGAGCGGGTCGCCGTCGCTTTCGAGCACTCCGGGCGCGACGGCGTTGACGCGGACGCGGCGCGGCCCGAGCTCCTTGCACAGGGACCGGGTCAGGCCGAGGACGCCGGCCTTGGCGGCGGTGTAGTGCGAGCGTCCGGGGACTCCGCGCAGCGCGGCCGAGGCGGCGACGTTGACGATCGCCGATCCGGGGCCGAGCAGGTGAAGGCACGCCTGGGTGAGGACGAAGACGGCGGTCAGGTCGAGCCCGAGGACCCTGCTCCATTCCCCGTCGTCCAGCTCCTCCAGGCGTCCATGGCCGTCGACCCCGGCGTTGTTGACCAGCGCGTCGAGGCCGCCGAGCTCCGTGCGGCACTCGGCGGCGAGCCTCGCGGCGTCCTCCGGCCTGGTCAGGTCGGCCTTGACGACCCGGTGGCCCGGCCCGAGCCGTGCGGCCAGGGCCGCGGCGGCGGCCTCGTCGTGGTGGTAGCAGGTCACCACCCTGGCGCCCGCGCCGGCGGCGGCGAGCACGGTGGCCCTGCCGACCCCCCGGGTGCCTCCGGTGACGAGCAGCCGCTTGCCCGCGAGCGCGGCGTCCATCGCTTCTCCTCCGCATGTCAGGGGTGGTGTGAGGCCACCACGGCGGCGGCCTCACAGGTCAGGGCGAGCAGCGCCAGGCCGGTGCGGAGCAGGTGCAGGTGGCGCCACCTGCGCCGCAGGCGGTCCACGTGCGCGGGCGCGGGGTCGCGCCCGGGTCTCTTCACCAGCCGGTTGATGGGCACGTTGCCGAGGTGCGACACCACCGAGACGGCCAGCAGGAGCAGCGCGGCGACCGCGAACGGCAGCCGCGCGGGCCATCCCGGCGTCAGCACGGCCCGCGCGGCGGCGGCCAGCGTGGTGCCGAGGACCAGGATCGGCATGGTCGGGTCGTAGTTGCGGCCGACCAGCCGGTGCAGCTCGATGTACCTGTCGGCGGGCAGCGCGGCGAAGGCGGGCACAATGCTCAGCGCGACGCAGAACAGCACGCCCGCGGTGACGCCGGCGCCCATCAGCGCCAGGACGTCCAGTACGGCGAGCACGCGATCGACCTCCCCGGGATGACGGGCTTGCGGCGCGGTGAACGGTGGGTACGGCCGGAAGGGCGGTGTGGCCCGCGGCCGTCGTGAGGCTCAGTAACGGGCGACGACCTCGTACATGCCGTAGCGGTCCTGGCGCCGCCGGTCCTGGTAGGGGCGCAGCGGCGCGGTGGTCGGCCTGTGCGCCGCCCCCTCCTCCCAGGCGCGGAAGGCCGCGAGGCTCTCCCACTCGCTCATGACCACGAACGCCCCCGGGTCGAGCACCGAGTGCATGAGCTCGTTGCCCAGCAGGCCGGGGGTGCCCGACAGTTCCTCGCTGATGCGGTGGTAGGCCGCCACCAGGCCGTCCGGCCCCTCGTCCGGGGCCAGGGTGTGCAGCAGGACCCGCACGCGGTTGCTCACGGCCGCCGCGCCGCGCCGGCGAGGTCGTAGACGACCCGCATGGTGGTCATCGCGCCGCTGGACCGGTAGGGGTGCAGCCTGCCGCGGTGCTCCAGATGCGCCTGGCTGCGCTCGTAGGCGCGGAACCGTTCCTCGTCGAGCCAGTCGCTGACGATGTAGTACACGCCGTCCTCCTCTGCGCTGCGCGACAGCCACTGACCGAGGTTGGCGGGCTGGCCGGTGATCGTCGCGGCGCTGTCGTGCCAGACCTTCTCGAACTCCGCTCCCTTGCCCGGGAGCACCTCCATGCGGAGCATCACCCGGAAGACGCCGGTGTCCATGCTCAGATTCCTCCGTCCACGTGGATGGTCTCGCCGGTGACATAGCTGGACGCGTCGCCGGCCAGGAACAGCACGGCGCCGGCGACCTCCTCGGGGGTGCCGAGCCGGCCGAGCGCGGTCAGGCCCTCGTAGCGCCGCCTGACCGGCTCGGGCAGCGTGCCGTCCCCCGGGTCGATGACGCCGGGCGAGACGAGGTTCACCCGGATCCCGCGCGGCCCGAGCTCCTTGGCGAGCGAGCGGACCAGGCCCACCATGCCGGCCTTGGCCGCGGTGTAGTGGGCGCGCTGCGGGATGCCGACGAACGCCGAGCGCGAGCCGACGCCGATCACCGACGCGCCGGCGGGCAGCAGCGGCAGCGCCTGCTGGACCAGGCGGTACATCGCGGTGAGGTTGGTGTCCAGCACTCGCTGCCACTCCGCGGCCGTCAGGTCCTCGAAGGGCACGTGGCTGATGGTGCCCGCGTTCGAGACGAGCACGTCCAGGCCGCCCATGTGGGTGACGCACTCCTGGACGAGCCGTGCCACGTCCCCGGCGTCGGTCACGTCGGCGCGGACCACCCGGTGGTCGCCGAGCTCCTCCAGCTCGGCCGCCATGACCTTCGCGGCGTCCTGGTCGTCGCGGTAGCAGGTGACCAGCCGTGCCCCGGCGCGCGCCAGGGCCAGCGCGAGGCCGCGCCCGATGCCCCGGGTGCCGCCGGTCAAAAGGACTCTCTTGCCGTCGAGTCGCATCACTTCTCCGAAAGGTCGCGGATCCGCGCCTGAGGCGGATCCGGAGGGTCGTCAGATCAGGCAGCCCGCGCCCGCGACGTTGGCCGCGAGGGCGGCCACCATCAGCACGGTGCGGACGAGGTTCCAGTTGCGCCAGCGCAGACGGGGGTCGCGTTCCTGCCAGTCGGCGGGGCACGACTCGGGGTCCAGCGCCATCACGTAGCGGTTGATGGGGACGGCCTTCACCACCGAGATCGCGATCACCGCCGCGATCAGGACGGCGGCCGCCGCGAACAGCGCCCGCGCCGCCGCCTGGCCGGTCACCGCGACCATGACCAGGTCGAGCAGCAGCGTGACCGCGTTGATGGCGGGGACCGCCGGGTCGTACCGCGGCCACAGGAACTGCACCATGCGGACGTAGCCGCCGTAGGGCAGGGCCAGCATCAGCGGGGCCAGCCCGAGGGCCGTGCAGAACATGTCCCCCGCCGCAAGGCCGTTGCCGAGCAGCGCCAGCGGGAGCAGCACATTCAGCACGGGGGTCAGCCCTCCGCGGCTTCGGCCTCGAGGATCTTCTTGATGCGCTCCAGCTGGACCACGCTGTTGGCGTTGACGCGCTCGCCCATGTCGCCGTCGCCGATCGGCGCCGTCGGCTTCATCTCGAAGTCCTGCACCCAGCGGAGCAGGACGCCGTCCGCCGTCCGCAGGTACTCCCAGAACAGGCTCATGTACTTGAAGGGGCCGGTCTCGACGCGGAACGACCTCGTGGTGCGGGTCTCCGGGTCCATCGTGCGCTGGGAGATCCAGCTCCACACCATGCCGTTGTGGTCGGGGTGCATGGTGAGCCGGAACCTGACGGTGTCGCCGTCCCGTTCCAGCACCTCGGCGGAGGCGTACTCGCTGAACAGCGAGGGCCAGGACTCGACGTCGTTGGTCCGGTCCCAGACCAGCTCCATCGGGGCGCTGATGAGGATCTGGTTGTCGGTGTGCACTGCCATGGTCAGGCCGCCTCGATCCGTGCGTTGACGTAGTCGATGATTTCCCGCGGGGTGTCCAGCGCGCTGAGCGTGTCGTCGTCGATGCTCACGCTGGTCTGGCGCTCGATGAGCGACGCGATCTGGAGCATGGCGAGGGAGTCGTAGCCGAGCTTGGCGATGTGCGTGTCGTTGATGTCGCCGTCGAAGTCGAGGGATTCCTCGACGCCGCAGGAGCGCATGATCACACGTAGGTCGTCGAGCGTGAAAGCCGACACCGTTCACCTCTCTTCCGGTCGGCCGCCGCGGCGGCCTCGTTCAGCCGGCCGCCGTGACGACGACCGCCGAGTTGAATCCGCCGAACCCTCTGGCCAGCACCAGGGCGCGGCGCACCGGGACCTGTCTGGTCTCGGTGACCAGATCCAGGTCCGCGCAGCCGGGCGCCGGGCGGCGCAGCCCGATGGTGGGCGGGATGACGCCGTCGCGGATGGACAGCAGCGCCGCCGCCAGGTCCAGGGGCCCGCCGCCGCAGTACAGGCGGCCGAGCATGGTCTTGGGCGCGGTCACCGGGACGCCGCGCGGCCCGAACAGCGCCGAGATCGCCTCGGCCTCGGCCCTGTCCAGCGCGGGCACCCCGGCGGCGTCGGCGAAGACGACGTCCACCTCTTCGGGTGCGACCCGGGCGCGCGTGAGCGCGAGCTCGGCGGCGCGGCGCAGCGTGGGCCGCCCCCCGCTGCCGGGCGGCGGGTCGAAGGTGGCGGCGTGCCCGGCCACCCTGCCGTAGATGCGCGGCGCGCCGCGCTTCCTGGCCTCCTGCTCGGGCTCGACGATCAGCATGGCCCCGCCCTCGCCGGGGACGTGGCCGCAGGCGTCCGCGTCGAAGGGAAGGTAGGCCGTGGCGGGGTCGTCGCGGCGGCTGAGGCGCCCGCTGGAGATCTGGCAGACCAGGGCGTAGGGGCTGAGCGAGGCCTCGGCGCCGCCGGTGACGGCCATCTTGGCCCCCATGCGCAGGGCGCGGGCCGCCTGGGCGAGCGCGTCAAGGCCGCCGGCCTGCTCGGCGACCAGGACGCCGCACGGGCCCCGCATCCCGTGCCTGATCGAGATCTGGCCGGTGGTGGCGGCGTAGAACCAGGCGATGGACTGGAAGGCGCTCACCCGCTGCGGGCCGTGCCGCCACAGGTCGGCGATCTCCCGCTGGCCAAACTCGTTGCCGCCGGATGAGCTGGCGGTCACCACGGCGAGGCCGAACTCGTCCAGCTCCGCGAGGCCCTCGGCGCTCATCCCGGCGTCGGCGAGCGCGGCCTCCGCCGCGTACAGGCCGAGGTGCGTCCAGCGGTCGGTCTGCGCCACCAGGCGGCTCGGCAGGCGGCCGGGACCGGCGAAGCCGGCGACCTCGCCGGCGAGCCGCACGGGGTAGTCGCCGGCGTCGAAGCGGCTGATCGGGCCGATGCCGCTCACCCCGGCGAGGAGGGCCTCCCAGTGGGCGTCCACGCCGATGCCGTTGGGGGCGACGACGCCGAGGCCGGTCACGGCCACGTCCATGGTGCCGGCGCTCATGCGGCCCGCCGGGGGGAGGTGAGCAGCATCGCGCTCTGGAAGCCGCCGAAGCCGCTGCCCACGGTGAGCACCGTGTCCAGGCGGAGCCGGCGCGCCGTGAGCGGTGTGTAGTCCAGGTCGCACTCGGGGTCGGCCGTGCGCAGGTTGGCCGTCGGCGGGATCACCTGGTGCTCCAGGGCGAGCGCGCAGGCGGCGATCTCGATGGAGCCGATCGCGCCCAGCGAGTGGCCCACCATCGACTTGATCGAGCTGACCGGGACCCGGTAGGCGTGCTCGCCGAGGCTGCGCTTGAACGCGGCGGTCTCATGCCGGTCGTTCTGCCGCGTGCCCGACCCGTGGGCGTTGATGTAGCCGATGTCGGCGGGGGCGAGCCGGGCGGCGTCCATCGCGACCCTGATGGCCTCCGCCATCTCCCGGCCGTCCGGCCTGAGCCCGGTCATGTGGTAGGCATTGCCGCGGTTGGCGAAGCCGGCGATCTCCGCGTAGATGTGCGCGCCCCTCCGGCGGGCGGCCTCCCGCTCCTCGATCACGAAGATCGCGGCTCCCTCGCCGAGGACGAACCCGTCGCGGCGCCTGTCGAACGGCCGCGACGCCGACTCCGGTTCCGCGTTGTTGGGCGAGGTGGCCTTGATGGCGTCGAAGCATGCGACCGAGATCGGCGAGATGGGCGCGTCGGTGGCGCCGGAGATCACGACGTCGGCCAGGTCGTCCTCGATGAGCCCGAGGGCGTGGCCGACGGAGTCCAGGCCCGAGGTGCACCCGTCGGAGACCATCGTGACCGGCCCCTCCGCGCCGACGAGCCAGGCCACCTCGGCGGCCGTCGAGCTGGGCACCAGGTAGCCGTACAGGTGGGGCATGGCGTAGCGGTGGTCGACCACCCACTGCCTGGCCACGTCGCTGACCACCACGTACTCGTCCTCCAGGCCGACGGTGGCGCCGACGGCGCTGCCGATGGCGACCGCTACGCGGTCGGCCGGCCCGGAGTCGGGCTCCCAGCCGCTGTCGGCGAGCGCCTCCCGCGCCGCGACGACGGCGAACTGGGCGCTTCTGTCCATCCGGCGGATCTCCCGGGGGTCGAGGCCCTCCCGGACGGGGTCGAAGTCGCATTCCGCGGCGATCCTGGAGCGGAAGCCGGTGGCGTCGAACGCGGAGATCGGACGGGTGGCCGTCCTGCCCTCGGTCAGCAGCGACCAGAAGGCCTTCGTGCCCACCTCGCCGGGAGCGACCACGCCGATGCCGGTGATCACCGCGCGGCGGGGGCCGGTCATCCGCCCTCCACCTGGAGGACGGGTTCGTGCGCCGCGGGCACCGGCTCGGTGTCGACGTGGCCGAGCTCCGGTCGGGGCGCCAGCGGGCACAGATGGAACACCGCTTCGGCGTCCTCGCCGGTCTCGTTCCACACCCGGTGCCGGACGTCCTTCGGCACGAGCACGCCCTCCCCCGCGCGCACGTCCAGCCGCTCGCCGTCCAGCCGGACCACCATCGCCCCGGCGGTGACGTAGAGGAACTCCTCGGAGTAGGGGTGGTAGTGCTCGGCGACGTGCTCGCCGGGAGCGAGCCTCAGCACGCCGAGGAAGCCGGTGGTGGCGCCCGCGGTGGCGGGGCCGAGCACGACGCGCAGTTCCCCGCCCCTGCGCCGGTTGGGCGGCACCTGCGCGGCCGAGATGGCGGTGAAGCGGGACATTCAGCGGCTCCAGGTGTAGAAGGTCTGGGCCATCGCGTCGGCGGGCGAGCGCCAGGTGACCGGGTCGTAGGCCCTGACGTGCGGCTTGAGCCGCTCGTTGAGGTCCGCGAACAGCGGATGCTCGCGCACGTCCGCCAGCCGCGCCCCGATGGGGGTCTCGGACTCGATGAGGTGGAAGTAGAGTCCCTGGAACCGGAAGAGGGCCCGGCCGGTGACCCCGACCAGGTGCGGCAGTTCCGTCGCGTCGGACTCCTCGAAGAGACGTGCGACCGGCCCCGCGTCCTCGGGGTCCATCCGGGCGACTATGAGCGTTCGATGCACCGTTGCTCCTTCGGGGTGACCAGAGGGGCGGCGCCTGCTGGTGTGGATGGACTCATCGTGTTCCGCCCGGTTCGAAACTCACTCGAATAGCGCTGAGGCTGCGGCCGGGCCTGACGGCTCGGTACGGAAGCGGCGCGTGAGGCGCGCCCGCCCCACGACGAAGCCGGTCATCGCGCCGAGACCGGCCAGGCCGAGCACCAGGAAGTACGCCCAGCGCGGGACGCCGCCGGCGGCCCGCACGACCATGCTCCCCATGCCTCCGCCGAGCGCGGAGAAGGTCCAGTACAGCCCGATCACCCGGCCGGTGAGGGCGGGGGGCACCACGTCCACCGAGGTGCTCAGCCCGATGGGCGCGATCGCCACCTCTCCGCAGGCGAGCAGGAGGAACGCGGCCAGCAGCCACAGCGGGGACACCGGCCGGCCGCCGTCGGCGATCCAGGACGCGAGGCTCATCAGCAGCAGCCCGCCCGCGGCGAAGGCCAGGCCGGCGGCGAACTTCGCCGCCACGCTGAGCCTGCCGCCCGCGGACAGCCACACGCGGGCGGAGAGCGGCGCGAGGACGAGGATGAACAGCGGGGTCGCCGACTGGAACCAGCCGGCCGGCACGAGGTGGCCGAGCACGACCCGGTCGGTGGAGCTCCTGGCGAACAGGCTGAGGGTGGAGCCGCCCTGGATGACGAACAGCCAGAACAGCGCCGAGGCGAGCAGCAGCCAGAAGTAGGCGGAAAGCCGGCTGCGGTGCGCCGCGTCCAGCTCGGGACGGCGCCGCAGCGCCACGAAGTAGGCCACGGGCGTCACCACGGTCACCACGCCCAACGCGCCGACGACGTGCATGAGGCCGAAACGGCCGGTGAGCACGTCCACGGCGGCCAGGACGGCCACGGCGGCGACGGGCCCGACCACCCAGCGCAGCGCGCGCCGCCGCTCGGCGGCGTCCAGGGGATGGCCGGGCGCCTTTCCCGCGCCCGCGAAGTGCCGCGCGCCCAGTGCGAACTGCAGGACGCCGAAGGTCATGCCGACACCCGCCGCGGAGAAGCCGAGGTGCCAGTTCACCGTCTCCCCGAGGAAGCCGGTGACCAGCGGCGCCAGCAGCGCGCTGACCTGGATGCCCACGTAGAAGATCGAGATCGCCGCCTCGCGCTCCGCCGCCCGCCCGGGACCGTAGAAGCGGCCGAGCAGAGCCAGCAGGTTGGGCTTGAGCAGGCCGGTGCCGGCGGCGATGAGCGCGAGGCCCGCGTAGGCGCTCGCCTCGAAGGGCAGCGCCATGGTGAAGTGGCCCAGCGCGATGATCACCCCGCCCGCCACGGTGGCCCGCCACTCGCCGAGCACGCGGTCGCCGAGCCAGCCGCCCGGCACGGCCAGCACGAAGATCAGCCCCACGTAGGAGCCGTAGAGGGCGGTCGCGGTGGTGGCCGGCAGGCCGAGTCCTCCGCCGGCGACCGGCGCGGTGGCGTACAGGACCAGGATCGCCTGCATGCCGAAGAAGCTGAAACGTTCCCAGATGTCGGTCAGGAACAGCGTCCTGAACCACCCCAGGCGCCCGTAGTCGCGCAGCGCCGTCCTCTCCGCCCGGGCGGCGGGCCCGGGCCGCGGGATGTCGATCGTCATGCCCGGACCCTCCCCCGGCCCGCTCGCACCCCGCTCGAACCCCACTGGACCCCGGGAACCGGCCGCGCGGGGCGAAGCCGTACTCGAGCGGATCTCGAGGACGGGCTGCCAGCGTCCGGAGGAGACGCGCATCGACCCTCACACCGAAGGACGCCCGACGTGACGAAAACCGCCGCACCCAGCCGCGAGATCGCGACGCTGGCCGACATCAACCGCCTGGGCACGGCCTTCTGCCGCGCGAAGACCGTCCTCAGCGCGATCGAGCTTGGAGTGTTCACCGAGCTGGGCAAGGGAGCCGCCACCGGCACCGAGCTGTGCGCGCGGCTGGGCCTGCACCCGCGCGCCATGCCGGACTTCCTGACCACGCTGGTCACGCTCGGGCTGCTCCAGGCCGAGGACGGCCGTTACGCCAACGCGCCGGTGTCGGCCCGCTATCTCGACCGCTCCTCGCCGTCCTACGGCGGTGGGTTCCTCGAGCGGGCCGACCAGATGATGTACCCGGCGTGGGAGCACCTGACCGGGCTGCTGCGCACGGGTGAGCCGCAGGTCCCCGGCCGCGAGGACCAGGCCGCGGCGTTCGAGCGGATGATGGCCGACCCTGTCCACCTGGACCGCTTCCTGCGCATGATGGACGCGGTCAGCGGGCCGCTGGGGCCGGAGCTCGCGGCGAAGTTCGACTGGGCCGAGCACACCACGGTCGTGGACATCGGAGGGGCCCGCGGCAACCTGCTGTCGCAGATCCTCGGCGCGCACGACCACCTGAGCGGGTACGTCTTCGACCTGCAGGGCATCGAGTCGGCCTTCGTGGCGCACATGGAGGCGCTCGGCCTGAAGGACCGGGCGCGCTTCGTGGGCGGCGACTTCTTCAAGGACGCCCTCCCCCAGGGCGACGTCCTGATCATCGGGCACGTGCTGCACGACTGGGCGCCCGGCGAGCGGGCGCGGCTCATCAAGAAGGCGTTCTCCGCCGTCCGGCCGGGCGGGGCGCTGCTCATCTACGACCAGCTCACCGGCCAGGGCCACGACGACCCCTGGAACGAGATCATCAGCCTGAACATGCAGCTGCTCTCGCCCGGCGGCTCG
The DNA here is from genome assembly GCF_042654065.1 of Sphaerisporangium dianthi. NCBI lineage: Bacteria > Bacillati > Actinomycetota > Actinomycetes > Streptosporangiales > Streptosporangiaceae > Sphaerisporangium > Sphaerisporangium dianthi. The sequence continues at coordinate 80,039 of NZ_JBHSFP010000014.1, forward strand.
GAGTACACCCTGGCGGAATGCCGCGACTGGCTGCGCGACGCGGGCTTCCAGACGGTCACCTCCTTCTCCCTCGGCGAGCACGACACCTGTGTGGTCGCGCTGAAGGACCGGTGACCCGCGTGACGCGGGAGCCGCTGCTGGCCGAGGCCGAGCTGCGGGTCGGCGACGCGTTCGGGGAGATGCTCCAGGCCGCCTTCTACGAGATGGAGTTCGACCCGGACGCGCGCTGGACCTACGACATCGTCGAACGCGAGGACGGCGACTTCCTGGTCATGCCGGGGGCCTACTGGTTCGAGCCGCCCGCCCGCTGGCCGGAGCACGTCGCGGCCGGTGTGGACAGGGCGCGAGGGCGCGTGCTCGACGTCGGGTGCGGCGCCGGGCGGCACGCGCTGCCGCTGCAGGAACGCGGCATCGAGGTCACCGGGCTGGACACCTCCCCCGGCGCCGTGCGGGTGTGCCGGCGGCGCGGCCTGCGCTCGGTGCTGCTCTCCTCGGTCGCCGACCACGCCGCCGGCGACGGGGCCGGCCCCCGGTACGACACCTTCCTGCTGCTGGGAGGGAACGTCGGCCTTCTCCAGGGACGCGAGCACGCCGCGGGATTCCTCGGCGCCCTCGCGGCGATGGCCGCGCCCGGGGCCCGGATCATCGCCGACAGCCTGGACCCGGACGCGCTCGGCCGGCTCGACGCCGCGCAGGCGGCCTACGCCGAGCTCAACCGGCGGCGCGGGCGCATGCCCGGCCAGTCCCGCATGCGGGTGCGCCACAAGACCATGACCACGCCGTGGTTCGACTACCTGTACTGCTCGCCCGCCGAACTGGGCGAGCTCGCGGAAAGCGCCGGATGGCGCGTTGAGGAGGTCCTGCCCTCCGGCGGGCCGTCCTATGTGGCGACGCTGACGCGCGCCCTCTGACCCCGCCCCGCCCTCGCGGGCGGGCCCCGGTTCCCTCGATGGCCGGACGAGCTCCATGAGCTCGTCCGGCCTTTTCCATGCGCCCGTCCGGCCTTTTCCATGCGCCGGCACGGGCGCCTCCGCGCACGGCCGCGCGGGCGTCTTGCCTGCTGGTGGCACGTGGCGGGACCTCGCCCGCCACGGGGTGGCAGGAAGCTGCAACCGGTCTGCAGCTTGCTGACTTCGACTCTTCTGTTCCCGGCGGCTTGAATCCCGCAGAGTTGGTTGTGCGAGAACAAAAGACACGGCCAACAGAAAGGGAACGGAAATGAATGACGACAACCACACCTGGGAGGAATTCGACGGCGGATTCACGCGCACCGCCCGGGGCCACGCATTCGTCACGCCGGGAACCACCTGGGATTGAGGTAATCAAATGCTCGTCGAACTGACCATTCGCAGGACCGCCGGTGAGCCGTTGCCGAACTCACCGGTCGACGGGATCAGAATCCTGGCCCTGCTCCCCCGGAGATGGCGAAAGGACCTCAAGAACGTAACGGGCGACATCGCCATCCGCGTGCAAACCGATGAGGAGACCACCGACGCGCAGATCCGCGCCGAGGTGACACAGATCCTGACCAACCCCGAAGTCAGCGATTGGGAACTGGTGACCTGCCGGACCCTGACCACCGGCCGCCCCTAACCCGAGGAGGACACGCAAATGAACGCCATCGCTCTCAGGACCGTCGACTGCCACATCTGGTGGGCCGACCCGCAGGACCACGCGATCGAGTCGCTGGTCGGCGTGCTGAACGGCACCGAGCTGAAGCGGGCCGCCGCCTACAAGCGCGAGCAGGACCGCCAGAGGTTCGTCACCGCCGCCTGGCTGCTGCGCACCGCCGCCGGCGCCCAGCTGGGCATCGCCCCGGAGCGGGTGCCCATCGAGCGGCGCTGCATGAGCTGCGACAAGCCCCACGGCCGCCCGTACATCCTCACCGACGACGGACTGCACGCCTCGATCTCCCACTCGGGCAACCGGGTGGCGGTGGCACTGACCACCGCGGGACCGGTGGGCGTGGACGTCGAGCAGGTGCCGACGGCGCCGGTGAGCGAGCTGGTGGGGTGCGCCCTGTCGCGTGACGAGCAGGAGGTGCTGAAGACGCTGCCCGACCGGCACCAGCAGGCCGCCTTCGCCCGGATGTGGGTGTGCAAGGAGGCGGTGCTCAAGGCCACCGGCCACGGCTTGCGGATCTCGCCGCACAAGGTCGAGGTGAGCGCCCCCGGCGAGGAGCCGGCCCTGCTGAGCTGGCCGCTGGACATCCCCCCGCACACGGTGCAGTTGCGCACCATCTACCCCGGCGAGGGATACGCCGGCGTGGTCGCCGTCCTCGGCGACGACCAGCCGATCCGGGTGTCGGAATGGGACGCCACCGCCCTCCGCCCGTCCGCCGCGGTCTCCGCGGCCGCCTGACCACCGTTGACGCCATCCGGCACGAGACTGTTCAATAACTACGGAAATTCATCTCGACACGGCCCGCACACTAAAAGCCCCGCCAGGTCCGAATTCCGTACCGTTCTGGCAGTCCAGCCGTAAAGGAGAGGAAGCTGACCTGCCGTGAAAAATCATTTCATCCTCATTCCCGGCCCGTGGATGGGCGCGTGGGTCTGGGAGCCGGTGACCCGCGCGCTGCGCGCGCTCGGCCATGACGTCCATCCGCTCACTCTTTCCGGATTGGTCGACCCCGAGGCCGACGTTTCCACCGTCGGCCTCGCCACCCACGTCGACGACGTGCTCGCGCTGCTGGAGAAACAAGACCTGCGGGACGTCATCGTCGTCGGGCACAGTTACGCGGGCATCGTCGCCGGCCAGGTAGCCGACCGCGCGCCCGACCGCGTGGCGCGCACGGTGTTCGTCGAAGGGTTCCTGCCGCACGACGGCAAGTCGATGCTGCACGCCTTCCCCGAGCGCGTCCGCGCCGGCGAACTGCAGTTGATCGCAGAGAACCGGGGCCGCTGGCCGGTCCCGGACGCCGCGGTCGTGGCCGAGGGGCAGGACCTCTCCACCCACCAGGCGCAGTGGCTGGTCGAGCGCTTCGTCGGCCACCCCGGGCACACCCTGTCCGAGCCCGCCGTCCTGACCCGCCCGCTGGCGCACCAGCGGGCGAGCTACATCGTCTGCTCCAAGGAGCACTTCGGCGGGCGCGTCTCCGAGGACGTCGCCGCCATGCGCGCCGAGCCCAACTGGACCTTCCACACGCTCGACACCGGCCACTGGCCGATGGTGTCGGCCCCCGACCGCCTCGTCTCGCTGCTGACCTCCATCGCCGCCCAGCGCGTCTGACCGCCGGGCGGCGCCCCGATCCGCCCGCGCGGCACGTCAGCCGGGCGCGGGCACCTGGCCGGGGACGGCGGCGCGCACGTGGCCGAGAGCCGGGGCGAAGGCGGCGGCGAACGCCGCGGCGATCTTGATCTCGCCCCTGCCGTTCGGATGGACGCCGTCATAGGAGTCGTGACGGGGATCGTAGACGCCGGCCAGGTCGACGGGAACCGCCGTGGAAGCCCGCGTCGACAGGGCCGAAAGCCTGGACGGCAACTCCCGGTTGTAGGCGTTGGTGTCGCCCGCGAGGTTCGGATGCTCCGGCAACGGCGTGCGATGAACCACATTTCCAACTAAGAATTGAATAGCGGGATTTGCCATGCGGGCTCGCTGGACGAAGGTCTCGAGATCCGCGAGCAGCCGGTCCGGGCCAGAGACGCCCCACGCCAGGTCGTTGAACCCCAGCGCGACCATCAGCCAGCCCGGCTCGTAGGCGGCCACCGCGTCCTCGATGTTGTCCTTGGCCTCGCGCAGCAGACGCCCCCAGCTCGCGTAGTGCCGGCACGCCGGGAAGTGAACGCCGCGGCGGTAGGCGCCGGCGTGCGCCGGGTCGTCCGGACGGGCGGGATGGGGCGGGCGGTCGCCCGGCCAGACGGCGGAGGACACCCACGTGCCCTTCCACGGCCCGACGAAGCGCACCGCGGCCCCCTGTCCGAGGAGGGTGCGCCACAGCCGATAGCGCCAGGTGTGGTCGCCTTCCCGTCCCTGGCTGATCGAGTCGCCCACGATCATCACGTGCGGGACCGCGCCGGCGGAAGTCGCCCCCGGCAAGGGCCCCGGCCCCGAGCCGGGCAAGAGGGGAGGCGCCGAGCCGGGCAGAGCCGGCAGGGGCGGGAGGGGCGGCGGCGCGGAGCCCGGGAGGGGCGGGAGGGGCGGCGGCGCCGAGCCGGGCAAGGGCAGAGACGCCGAGCCGGGCGAGGGGGGAAGCGGGGGCGGCGCGGCGCCCCCGCCCGGAACTCTCATCCCCCGGACCGCGCGAGCACCGCCCGCCTCTGCCGGGAGCCGAACAGCCGCCGCAGCGGCCCGGCGTACGGGAACAGGACGATCGCCAGGCCGGCGAGCAGCAGCAGCGCGGTGAAGACCCACTCGCGGGAGCCGCCCGGCCCGTAGACGCGGCCGGCCCGCCCGGTGTCGAACGCGCGGGTCCGCTCTCCGGCCCGCATGGTCTCCCGGTCGGCGCCGTAGAGCGTGACCTCGGCCTGGCGGAGGGCGCCGTCGTCGGAGCGGAACTCCCCGCTCCACGAGCAGCTCTCGTGCCCGGGATGCTGGACGCAGGCCAGGGTCTCGGCGGTGAAGACCCCGGGAACGCCATCGGCCCGCGCCGCGCGAACGACGGGGCCGATGTGGGGAACGGCGAGGTACAGCAGGAACGCCCCCACGAGCGTCAACGCCGCGGCGAAGACCGGGGAGCGTCCCTGCCTGGAACGTCCCTCCGTCATGCGCGGGCCGCGCAGGTGCACGCCATCACGGCGCGCTCGGAGGGGGACGGGCGCAGGTGGCGGACCATGGCCACGACCATGGGGATGAAGACGATCGCGTTGTAGAACAGGTGGAGCTCCACGCGCGGCGCGACGAGCTGCAGGATGCTGGTGGGCACGGGACGGTTCGCCAGGTGCCAGCCGGTGAGCGCCTGGACGAGCAGGAGCAGGTGCTCGAAGTGGTGCCAGACCTGGATGCCGAGCGAGATGTTCCACCAGGTGCGGGCCGTGCCGGTGAACGCCTTCCGCAGGGCGAAGAGGCCGGCCAGCATGACCAGCGCGTAGCCGTAGTGCATCCACTCGGAGGTGAAGGCGGGGGGGTACAACGCCCCGATGACACCGAGCGCCTGCTTGGGCGGCCAGCCGAGCACCCACAGCTGGATCGCCTGGGCGATGTGCTCGGCCCAGTGGGCGATCACGATGAACGCGAAAACGTTCAGCGCGATCCTGTGGTAACGGCCGTTGAGAGCCGAATCGTTGAGGGGAGCCGCCGAAACTGTCTCGGTCGCCATGCGCAAACCTCGATCCCGGGATATGACCATGTGCCCGTCGCGCGGCCGGCGCGTACGGACGCTTTCCCGGCCCCGCTCGCGCGAGCGCAGGGAAACACCGAAGTCAATTCTTCCGGTCGGATCGCCGGCGATTCTTCTCCGTATGTGCTGTGTTCCGCGCGCGTACGGATACGGGCTCGCCTAATCGGGCTCACATCCCCGCCGGAAGAAATTCACCGGCGCACGCGGCCGTTTCCGCGCGATATCACAAAGGCACGTTGCCGTGTTTGCGCTGCGGCGACGGCTTGCGCTTGTTGCGCAGCATCGCAAGGCCCCTGGCGATCACCGCGCGGGTCTCCACCGGGTCGATGACGTCGTCGACCAGGCCGCGCTCGGCCGCGTAGTGCGGGTGCATGAGCTGCTCGGCGTACTCGCCGACCAGCTCCGCCCGCAGCCGGGCGGGGTCGGCGGCGGCGGCCAGCTCCTTGCGGAAGATGATGTTCACGGCGCCCTCCGCTCCCATGACGGCGACCTCGTTGGTCGGCCACGCCAGGGACAGGTCGGTGCCGATGGTGCGCGAGTCCATCACGATGTACGCGCCGCCGTAGGCCTTGCGCACGATGACGTGGATGCGCGGGACGGTCGCCTCGCAGTAGGCGTACAGCAGCTTGGCGCCGTGCCGGATGATCCCGGCGTACTCCTGGTCGGCGCCGGGGAGGAAGCCGGGGACGTCGATCAGCGACACCAGCGGGATGCCGAAGGCATCGCAGAACCGCACGAAGCGCGCGGCCTTCTGCGAGGCGGCGACGTCGAGCACGCCGGCCAGCACCATGGGCTGGTTGCCGACGATGCCGACCACCTCGCCGTCGATGCGGGCCAGGACGCAGATCACGTTCTGCGCCCAGTCCTCGTGCAGCTCCATGTACTCGCCGTCGTCCACCAGCTCGGCGACGATCATCCGCATGTCGTAGGGCTTGTGCGGCTCGACCGGGACGATCTCGGCGAGCCGGGGGCGCATGTCCTCGGTCGCGTCGCAGGCCGGCGCTCTGGGAGGGAACTCCAGGTTGTTGCTGGGGAGCAGCGAGATCAGGTAGCGCACCTCCGCGAGGCAGGTCTCCTCGTCGTCGTGCACGAACGTGGCGATTCCGGACTTCTTGCCGTGCACGTCCGCCCCGCCGAGCTCCGCGTGCGTGTACCGCTTGCCGGTCACCGCCTCGACCACGTCCGGCCCGGTGAGGTACATCTGCGCGGTGTCGCGCACCATGAAGGCGAAGTCGGCCAGCGCCACGGTGTAGGCGGCCCCGCCCGCGCACGGGCCGAGCACCACGCTGATCTGGGGGATGACGCCGGACGCCTGGACGCTGCGCTGGAAGATCCCGCCGTACCCGCTGAGCGCCACCACGCCCTCCTGGATGCGGGCCCCTCCGCTGTCGATCAGGCCGATGATCGGCGATCCGGTGGAGATGGCCAGGTCCATCACCTTGTGGATCTTGGCGGCGTGCGCGGCGCCGAGCGAGCCGCCCATGATCGTGAAGTCCTGCGCGTAGACGAACACCCGCCGGCCGTCGACCGTGCCGGAGCCGGTGACCACGCCGTCGGTGTGCGGCCGGTTCTCCTCCATCCGCAGCCCGTGCGCCTGGTGGCGGCGGTACATGTCCAGCTCGACGAACGAGCCCTCGTCCAGCAGCATCGCGATGCGCTCGCGGGCCGTGCCCTTGCCCAGGCGGTGCTGGCGCTCGACGCTCTCGCGGCGGCCGGTCACGATGCCCTGGCGCAGCCCGCCGTGCCGCTCGCGCAGCGCCTCCATCGAGCGGGCCGGCGTGGGCGGCGGCTCGGCCGCGGCCTCCTCCTCCGGCCGGCGGCGCGGGCGGTCCTGGACCCCGGTGACGCCGTTCGACCGCCGGGGCACGGCCACCGGGACGAAGTCGATCTCGACGGCGGTCAGCGGCTCCGGCGCCGCCTGAAGGTCCAGGCTCGGGCTCGTCGCGATCTGCTCGGTCATGGCGCCCTCTCCCCTCATCGCGCGCCCGCGGACGACAGGCTCGGCCGTTCCAGCCCCGCCTGCCGCGCCGACAGGCGGCCGTTCTCGTACAGCCAGCGCACCGTGTCTCCGACCGTCTCGGCGATCGGCCGGGGGCCGACGCCGAACGTGCCGGCGTGTCCGGCCACCCGCGTGGCGCAGGCGCATGTGTAGATGGCTCCGTACTCGGCGGGAATGTGCCACGGCCACACCCGCTGGACCAGCCCGGCGAGCGCGCCCACCGGGAGCATCGCGCCGGCGGGCAGGAAGGCCGCCGGCAGCGCGCGGCCGGTGACCTCGCGCAGCACCTCCATGTACCGCCGCGTCGACAGGTAGTGCCCCGGCCCGAAGTGACGGCCCGGCGCGGCCCGGCCGGGCCGCAGGGCCCGCTCCGGCGCGGCCACCAGGGCGGCGTGCAGCGCGGCGGTGTCGCGGACGTCGCCCACAGGGAAGCCGCCCAGCGGCCACAGGGGCGTCAGCCCGCGCAGCACCGCGCGCACGCGCGAGACCTGGTCGCCCATGTTGGGGTCGTGCGGGCCGAGCATCGCGGGCGGATAGGTGATGACCACCGGCGCGCCCTCGTCCTGGTGCCGGCGCGCGATCCTCTCGGCCGCCGCCTTGCCGGCCATGTAGGTCTCGCGGGGACGGCCGACGGGCGACCCGGCGTCCACGACGCGGCCGGCGGCGGGGAACAGCGCGACGACGCTGGAGACGTGGACGATCAGCCCCGCTCCCGCGCGGCGCGCGGCGTCCAGCACGATCCGCGTGCCGCGCTCGTTGACCTGCCGCATCCGGGCGTGGTGCCTGCTGTCGAAGGAGTACACCGACGCGGCGTGCAGCACGGCGTCCGCGCCGCGCACCGCCCTGGCCACGGAATCGGCGTCGGTGACGTCGCCCGTGACGGTCTCGACGGCGTCGGGGCCGAGGTGGAAGGGCGCCAGAGCGGGGGCGGCCTTCGCGGCGTCGCGCACCAGCATGCGCACGCGGTGACCCCCGCGGATCATCGCCGCGACCGAATGGGCGCCGACGAATCCCGTGCCCCCGGTAACGCAAACCAGCATCAGACCATCTCCTCTGATCCACACCAGTCAAAAGCCTGTAAGCGCCCCCTGTCATCTCCGAGTGTGCGCGGCGCTCCGGCGCCTCAGATCCAGCCCTCTTCTTTGGCGCGCAATGCGGCCTGGAAACGATTGACGGCGCCGAGCCGCGTCATGAGATCGGCGACATAACGGCGGTAGGTGCGAACGGAGACGTCGATTTCGCGCGCCGCGATCTCGTCCTTGTCCGCCGTCGCCATGACGGCGAGGACTTTACGCTCGAGATCGGAAAGGAGCGGCGCGTCGGAACTCGGCTCGGTGTATTCCCGGAAATCCGTGGCAGCGTCCCATACGCCGTCGAAATAGGTGACCAGCTGCGACACCAGGCCCGGTTCCTTCACCAGCAGGGCGCCGCGGGCGCTCTCCTTGGGGTGGATGGGCACCACCGCGATGCTGCGGTCGAAGATCAGCATGCGGTCGAAGGGGTCCTCGGTGATGTGGACCTGTCCGCCCAGGCCCACCAGCTCGCGCAGGTAGGTCACCATGTCCTGGTCGTCCAGCGCCTTGGGGTGGTAGACGGCCTTCACCGCCAGGCCGCGGCGCAGCGAGCGGGCGTCCAGCGGCAGCGCCGTCTCGATGGCCCCTCGCGACAGCGGCCCGCCCGGATGCAGGCACAGGGTCTCCTTGTAGGAGAAGAACCCCAGGTCGTCGAGCCGCTGGCGTACGCGGTCCAGGCCCTCGACCCGCTCGATGTCGAGCATGGAGTTGGCGTTCTCGCCGTGCTGCTGGTCCTCCACGAGGGAGGCGATGGCATCCCGTGCGCTGAGCACACGGCGGATCTCCGAGTTGAGCTCGTTGAGACGCTGCTCGACGAGGCGCTCGATGCCGATGCGCGGCTCGGTGGCCATGACGCGGTGGCGGTCGGTGAGGTCGAGCAGGGACAGCCGGTGGAGGGTGTCGACCGCCGCCTCGATGGAGTCGGGGTCCAGGTCGAGCGCCTGCCGGATCGAGCCGATGCCGTCGCCATGGTGCCGCAGGAAGTACCGGTAAATCTCCAGTGCGTCCGCCGGAACACCGATGACGGAAATGTCCATGGCTCGCCTCCTGGCCATGTACCTCACTCAGGGGGGATCAGGGCCCTGCGCCCGTTGCCCGGCTCCATGGATTCGTATACATACCAACTATCAGGGATCTAGATAGTCGGTGTTTCTCGCAAATTGCTCTGCTCACCCCTACGGGTGACCCGGACGGGAGTCGGGGTCGGGAGGCACGCTCGCCGGGGTCGGGCACGCCGAGCGCCCGCGCGTGGACCGCGACGGTCAAGGCGGCACACCGATGGGTCCGGCGAAGGCGGCACAGCCGTGACGGCCGGCCCGGCCCGTGGCGGCACGCCGATCGATCAAGGTCGCGGCGGCACGCCGAATCGGTACGGTGAAGGCGGCACGACGGTCTGCCCGGTCGTGGCGCGGCAGAAGAGCGGGCCGGCGATCAGCCTCCCGGTTTCCCGGCCGGCTGCGCGTCCTCCCACGCCATCACGATGTCGCGGACCTCGTCCCAGATGTCGCGTATCTGGTCCCACGTGATCCCAACGTCGGGCACGGCTGGTTTGTCGGACATGAGGACCTCCCTCGCCACCGATCGGTGAACCCCTGGTCGACAGTCCTCCCCCGCCCCGCGCTGATAGTAGCTTCGCAGATCATCAGCAAAACTGTCAATCAGCATTACTGACGATTTAAACGGTGACCGTCGGTTGCGCCGCCGATCTCAGCGTGTGAAACTCGTGCCAGACGGAGCCCTGTTTGATGTGCGGCATGCCGCATGTTTCGGGACAGGTGACCACGGAAGGCACGTCTGTGAGCGCTGAATCTCCGAATTCCGATATACCCCTGTCGTACTTCGCCACCGGCGCCACCGGCGTCCTGCTCGGCAAGGCCGGCGACCTGTTCGACGAGCTCCTCGAGGCGGCGGTGGAGCCGTTCGGCCTGCGCTCCAAGGACGTCATCGTGCTCACGGCCATCGACTCCATGGGGCCGCAGTCCCAGCAGCAGCTCGCCCGCACCCACGGCATCGACCGCACCACCATGGTCAGCGTCGTCGACGGGCTCGAGCGCCTGGGCCTGGTGCAGCGCGCCCGCAACCCCGACGACCGGCGCAAGTACGCCATCGGCCTGACGAGCGAGGGGCAGGCGCTGCTGCGCCACAAACTCGGCCCGGCCATGCTGAACGCCCTGGACACCTTCCTCGCCCCGTTCACACCGGACGAGCGCGAGATGTTCGGCACGTTCCTGTGGCGCCTGGTCCATCACCGCGGCGACGCCGCCCGCACGGACGGCTGACTCAGGGCACCGGGCAGGGAAGGGTCGTGCCCGGCGGCGACGTCCGATAGCAGGCCGCGCCCGGGCACACCACCTTCACCGCCTCGCCCGCGTCCCCCAGCGTGACCACGACCGGCTCGTGCCCGAACCGGCGGCAGGCGATGTCGGCCCAGCTCGGCGCCCCGTCCCCCGGGCTTGGGCGCCGGTCGAACGCCGGGCCCGGCCGCCGGTCGAACGCCGAGGCGTCGGCGTCCAGCGCGGACCACTCCAGGTAGGCCAGGTAGTCCACCTCGCGGTGCCACACCGTCAGCCGGCGCAGCGAGTCGGCGGTGGACAGGGTGTTCCACGGCTGGGCCCGCGCGGCCAGCGCTCGCAGGAACGCCTCGGCGACCGCCTCCCCGACCGTGCGCGCCGCGGCCGTGGCGATCGTGGTGCCCTCCCCGCACACGCCGACCACGGCGATCTGGAAGTCCGGGCCGGGCATCGCGAACGCCGAAACCCGGAGTCCCAGGGCGTCCGCCGCCTCGGCCGCCCCCTCGGGGATCATCGCGGCCAGGTGCTGGGAGACCCGCAGCAACGGCATGCGGGGACTCGCCCACCAGCGCGTGACCATGTCGTGGGCCAGCAGGTCGGCGATCGCGCCCGGCACTCCGTCGGCGCCGGCGCCGATCACGCCCACCGCGGTGGGCTCCACCCGGCAGTCCCGGTGGCCCATCCACACGACCTCGGCCGGAAGCATGTACCGCTCGCGGCTCAGCAGGCCGGTGCCCGCGACGCGCGAGTGGCGGTCGGCGGGCGGGTCCGGCATGAAGTCCGACAGGCACAGGTCCCTGTGGTCGTCGGGCGCGCAGGGCCGGGCCACCCCGTCCGGGAGCCGGTGCAGGGCGTCCATGGACGCGACCCGCGCCTTCGCCCTGCTCCGCGCGGTCTCGGCGGAGAAGTGCGCCTCGACGGCGACCACGCCCGACTCCGGGCGGTGGGCATAGGCCAGGTACACCTCGCCGCCCAGGCACTCGGCGATCTCGTCGAGGCACACCGGCGGCGGCGCTGACACCGCCGGCCGCAAGCTGTCAGGTGTGGGCACCATCGTCAACTCCTCGCGACGGATCTGCGGACCGCCGAAGACCCCATGGGAGCCCTCTCGGCCCGTGGCCGGATGCCGCCGGCGGAGGGGTCGTGCCACCGACCGGGCCGTGCGCCGCGTATCTCCGGCGTCCGGCATCCCGGCTCGTGTCGCGGACCGCGCGAGGCGCTGACACGACTGACTTCCATGGAACATGGCCGACAAAGCGCACGTCAACGCGGTGCGACCCATCCAGCAACGTGGAAGAAGAGCCGCCCGGACGTGCGCCGGGACACTGTCGGCCCCCGGCCCGCCGTCCGGGGACGCCGAAGGGCCGGCCGGGCGCCCGCGGTCCGCTCCGCGCGCGCCGGGCACGGCCCGGGAGGCTTTCCCGCCTTCCCCGTCAGGCGCCCAGGGGGCTGTTCTGGTAGGCGGCGAGCTTCCACTCGCCCTCGTGCTTGGCGACGACCCAGGTGGCGCGGACGGCGCGGTCGGGGTGCACCTTGTTCTCGCCCGGGGCGAGCACGCCGCCCTGGGTGATCACCAGGGCGGTCTCGGAGTTGAGGAACCGCATGTCGATGGGCAGCCCGGTGACCTGGGTGCCCTTGTAGGGGCCGGCGAAGGCCGCGGTCATGAACGCCTCGATGTCCGCGGTGCCCTTGCTGAACGCCCCCGGGAGGATCATGGTGCCGTCCGGGGTGAACACCGCGGCGAACGCCTTGGCGTTGTGGCTCGCCCACGCCGCGACGATGCGGCTCGGGACGGAGACGACGGCGGCCTTGTCGGTGTCGGAAACGGCGGGGGCGGGGGCGGTGCTGGTGGTGGTCATGTTCGGACCCTTCAGTCGTCTCTGCCGTCAGATGTAGAGCGTGTTGGGCTCGAGACCGCAGAGGATCCGCCCGTACAGCTCGGCGTTGGTGTTCGGGTGCATCAGCGCGTGCAGGTTGGCGGCGTTGGTGTCGCGGCTGATCCGCTGGATCGGCACGTTGCTGTAGATGGACGACCCGCCGCTCGCCGCGGCGAAGATGTCCACGGCCTCCTTGGCCAGCTTGACCACCTGGCCCATGTCGGCGCGGGCCCGCGCCCGCTCCTCGAGCGTCCACTCGGCGGCCTGGGCGCCCTTGGCGTCGACCAGTCCCGCCAGCCGGTGGGCGTGGAACTCGGCCTGGTCGATCTTCATGACGGCCTCGGACACCTGCAGGTGCGTCAGCGGCGCCTCGGCCTGGCTGTCGTAACCGGTGTAGGTGATCTTGCGACCGGGGAGCCGGTCGAGGAAGGTCTCCTTGGCGGCCCTGGCGAGGCCGATCAGGGTGCCGACCGAGGAGGCCGAGGCGACCGGGAGCAGCGGAGAGCTGTAGATCGGGCGGCCCGCGACGTCCGGCGAGGCCGGCTGTCCCTGCAGCACCAGCGGCAGAGGGAGCACGCGCCCGTCGGGGATGAACAGGTCCTGGGCGATCGTGGTGACGCTGCCGGTGCCCTTCAGGCCCGAGGTGTGCCAGTCGTCGACGATCGTCAGGTCGGAGATCGGCACGACGATGGCGACCGGCATCGGCTCGCCCTCGCCGCCGATCTGGATCGCGACGAGGACCTGGTAATGGGCGTGCAGGGCGCCGCTGATGAAGCCCCACTTGCCGTTGACGATGACGCCGCCGTCGACCTTCGAGGCCATGCCGGTCGGGCTCAGCGTTCCGCAGATGCGCACGTCGGGGGTGGCGAACACCTCGTCCAGGACGGGCTCGGGGAACATGCTGGCCATCCACGTCGGGATCCAGTACACCGACGCGACCCAGGAGGTGGAGCCGTCGGCCCGGCCGAGCTCGGCGGCGACGTCGACCAGAGTGCGGGTGTCGGACTCGTAGCCGCCGTAACGGGCGGGCACCCGGAGCTTGAAGATGCCCGCGTCGGCCAGGGCCTCGATGGACTCCTCGTGGACGCGGCGGTTCTCCTCCGCCCAGGCGGCGTGCCCGCGCAGGAGCGGCACCAGTTCGGACGCGCGACGGACGAGCTCGTCCCGGGTCGGAACGTCGGTCGTCAGCACCATATCCTCCTAGAAAAGTCCGGCGAGAAAAGGCGGGACCGGCAGGCGCCGGATGGCCCGAATTCGCATGTGGCCGGAACGCCGGCCGCCGATGCTCACCATCCGACGGTCGCACCGGCCGTTCCGACCACGCATCTTCTGAATTGCCGAACGCCCATTCCGCGGGCCGCAGACCGCAATGTGAGAGATGTGCCGGAGGAATGGCGGATGTGAATATTAAGCTCCGCGACAGGCTTCCGGTGTGCCCGCCCGTCACCGTCGCCGAGCGGAACGTGTCGCCGGTGACACCACGGCTCGCCTCTTCCTGCCGGCACGCGCGTGCGACAGCGGACCTTTCTGCGGGCGTGTCCTTTCCTGGGACGTGCTTTCCCGGCACGTCCTTTGGACGGCCGGCTCGACGGCTACCGATTCACGAGGAGTTGAGGTGCACGTAGAGGAAAGAAGTCCGGCACCCGCCGACACGGCCCCCGCCAACGGCGTGGCGGCCGAACGGCCGAAGACGCGCCCGTTCACCGGCGAGGAGTACATCGAGAGCCTGCGCGACGACCGGGAGATCTACCTGTACGGCGAGCGCGTGAAGGACGTCACCTCGCACCCGGCGTTCCACAACCCCATCAGGATGACGGCGCGCCTGTACGACGCGCTGCACGACCCGGCCAAGCGGGATGTCCTGACCAAGCCGACCGACACCGGCGGCGACGGCTACACCCACCGGTTCTTCACGACGCCGCACAGCGTCGAGGACCTGGTCGCCGACCAGCAGGCCATCGCCGAGTGGGCGCGGATGAGCTACGGCTGGATGGGACGCAGCCCCGACTACAAGGCGGCCTTCCTCGGCACGCTCGGCGCCAACGCCGAATTCTACGAGCCGTTCTCCGACAACGCCCGGCGGTGGTACAAGGAGTCGCAGGAGAAGGTCCTGTACTGGAACCACGCGATCGTCCACCCGCCGGTCGACCGCAACCGCCCGCCGGACGAGGTCGCCGACGTCTTCGTGCACGTCGAGAAGGAGACCGACGCGGGCCTGGTGGTCAGCGGCGCCAAGGTCGTGGCCACCGGCTCGGCGCTGACCCACTACAACTTCATCGCCCACTACGGGCTGCCCATCAAGGACAAGAAGTTCGCGCTGGTCGCCACCATCCCCATGGACGCCAAGGGCATGAAGCTCATCTGCCGGCCGTCCTACTCCACCACCGCCACGGTGATGGGGACGCCGTTCGACTACCCGCTCTCCTCGCGCCTGGACGAGAACGACACCATCCTCGTCCTGGACAAGGTGCTCATCCCCTGGGAGAACGTCTTCGTCTACGGCAACCTCGGCAAGGCGCTGCTGTTCACCGGCCGCTCGGGCTTCTTCGAGCGCTTCACCTTCCACGGCTGCACGCGACTGGCCGTGAAGCTGGAGTTCATCGCCGGACTGCTCATCAAGGCCACCGAGATGACCGGCACCAAGGACTTCCGCGGCGTGCAGACCCGCATCGGGGAGGTCCTCGCCTGGCGCAACCTGTTCTGGGCGTTCTCCGACGCGGCGGCGCGCAACCCGGTGGAGTGGAAGGACGGCGCGCTGCTGCCCAACCCGGCGTACGGGCTGGCCTACCGGTGGTTCATGCAGACCGGGTACCCCCGGGTCAAGGAGATCATCCAGCAGGACATCGCCAGCGGGCTGATCTACATCAACTCCAGCTCCGAGGACTTCAAGAACCCCGACATCCGGCCGTACCTGGACAAGTACGTCCGCGGCTCGGACGGCAGCGACGCGGTCGAGCGCATCAAGGTCATGAAGCTGCTGTGGGACGCCGTGGGCACCGAGTTCGGCGGCCGGCACGAGCTGTACGAGCGCAACTACGCCGGCAACCACGAGAACACCCGCGTCGAGCTGCTGAACGCGCAGATCAACAACGGCCAGGTGGACGGCTACAAGGCGTTCGTCGACCAGTGCCTCAGCGAGTACGACCTCGACGGCTGGACCGTCCCGGACCTGTCGTCCTTCGACCACCTCCGCCGCATCGGCAACGGCAACACCCTCAACCCCTGACCGCCCGCGCCCTCCATTCGTCCTTCCCCAGTGAGGCCACCGCCCCGCCGGTGGCCTCACTGTCGTGCGGCGTTCTACTCGAAGATCAGTCCCACGCCCGGGACGCACTTGGGCTTCTTGGGGGCGAAGATGAGGCCGTCTATGGCCGTCGGGGTCCGCAGCGGGCCGCCCTGGATCTGCACCCCCGCGAAGAACTCGAAGCGGACCGGACGGAAGATGTCGCACGGGTCCCGGGGAATGTAGTCGGCCGGGATCCAGGTCGAACCGCCACCGCCACCGCCACCTCCGCCGGGTGAACCCGTGTCCGGCCCGCCCGGAGCCGGCGGGCCGGGGAACGGCCAGACTCTGCCGGGGTCGAACCAGAGGTCCTTCGACAGGACGATGCCGGACGGGGTGATGGCACGGCACACGCTGTCGATGTCGGTCTCCTCGCAGACCTGCGAGGAGTTGGTGGCCGCCCACTGCCCGACCGACTGGATCTCGTCCGGCGTCGTGACCAGCGGCCGCGGGTCGATGGTCAGGTGGCCGAAGTTCGGCCCGTTCGGGAAGAGCGCCGGCATCCTGGCCGCCAGAAAGGTCGCGAGCGCCTTGCCGATGGCCACCGCGCCGAGCTCGTTCGGGTGGAAGCTCTCCTGGAACGACTGGAAGATCTTGCCGCTCCACAGCACGTCCGGGCGGCGCACGAGGCCCTGGAAGTAGGAGTCGGGCTGGCCGAGCTCATGTCCCGCGACCACGCTGGTGCCGTTCGGCCCGGCGGTGTTCGGGTCGAAGATGTGGACCTTGGTCTGCGGATAGTCGGCCTGGAACTGCGCCACCCCGTCCCGGATGGCCTGGTTCACCTTGGCCGCGAAGGGATACATCAGGTCCATGCTCCGGCCGGTGATCTCCTCCAGGTCGGTGTTGCCCGACTCCTTGACCCCCAGCGGGTAGAGCGCCACCACGATCTCGGCCACCGGGTGGGTCTCCCGGACGCTCCACAGTCCGTGGGCGACCTTGTTCTTCAGCTCGGCGACCCGCGGCTGCAGCCGGCTCACCTCGAGGGCGACCGACTGTTCCTGGTCGGTCTTCCAGGTGAACACTCCGAAGCGGCCGTTGGGCGGGTTCAGGTACGCCTCGGCCGCGGTGCTCACCAGGTCGGCGAAACCGGCGTCGTTGCCGCCGAGCCCGAAGTAGGCGATCTTGGCCATGGTCGGGACGTCCTGGGCCTGCGGGGGGTTGCGGACGACCGTTCCGCCCTTCTTCTCCATCTGCGGCTCGTCGAGGTGTTTGATCCACGCGCCGGACGAAGCATGGAAGTAGAGCTGGTCGCGTCCGATCAGCGTCTGCATCGTGTCCGAGGCGAGGGTCAGCCTGCGCAGCGGGTTGCGGCCCATCTCCAGGGCAGCCCAGGCCACGTAGAAGGGGGCCAGACCGGACTTGTGGGTGAAGTCCTCGCTGCCGTCGGCCTTCGGCACGTACTTGTGGTCGTGGCTCGCACCCTCGCCGCTGGTGTAGCTGTCGCCGTAGACGACCGCGTCGTAGGGATCCGGCACCTGCAGGGGGGCACAGGTCGGCGGACATGGCAGCGGGACCGGTAACGGCGGGCGCGTCGGGAAGCCGGTCGGCAGTGGAATCGGATCGGCGCCGGCCGCGGTGGCCGGCAGGAGCAGCCCCAGGGCGGCGAACGACGCCGTCAGTGCGACGAGCACCCGGGTACGTCGTGGGACACGGGAGGGTGACATGTGAACCTCGCTCGATGATCGCGTGGCTTGCCGCAGCAGCATGCTCCGCGACGGCCCTCGCTAGCATCGGGCGGTTCCCTACTCCATCCCCTACATCGACCCGGCGTCCGGGCCGGCGGCCGCCCGGCCGTCCCGGCTCTGCGCGTCCGCGGCCAGGTGCTGGGTGAGGGTGACGCGCGACTGGACGCCGAGCTTGGCGAAGGTGCGGGAGAGGTGGGCCTCCACCGTCTTGGGGCTCAGGTACAGCCGCTCCGCGATCTGCTGATTCGTCAGCCCGCCCACCGCGAGGTCGGCGATCTGCCTTTCCCGGGTGGTGAGCGCGGAGAGCGGACCGGCCGGTCGCCGCCGTCCCCGGGGCGCCTGGGCCGCCAGCCGGCGCTCGTCACGCGCCAGCGCGGCGGACAGCCAGGCCGCCCCGGCGGCCGCGTACAGGGACTTGGCCCGGCCTATCTCGTTCCGTACCGTCACCACCGAGCCGAGAGCGGCGTGCAACTCCGCGGCGAGCTGCCGCGCGAGCCCCTCCTCGACCGGCGCGCCGGCGGCGGCGAAATGGTCGGCGCCCCGTGCCGCGTGCACGACCGCCTCCTTCGGCCGCCCGGAAAGCATGAGCACCTTCGCCCGCGCCCGATGCGCGAACCCCAGCTGATGGGGCAGACCCGACCGCGTCGCCAGGAGGACGGCGTTCTCGGCGAGCGAGTCGGCCTCGGACCGGGCACCGGCGGCCGCCGTGGTCACCGCCCGCAGGGCCAGGCAGTACGTCCCGGTCAGTTCGTCGGCCGGGTCCTCCCCGGTCAGCGCGGCGAGAGCGCGGTCGGGCCGTCCGGCCTCGGCGTGGACGAGCGCGAGGTCGAGCCGCGCCAGCCCCGACCACCAGCCCGACCGGGGCAGGGTCCCAGAGATCCGTTCGGCGTGTTCCAGGGCGGCCCGCGGTCCGTCCCGCCACAGCAGCGGGCGCAGCAGCAGGATGCTGGACATGGCCAGGGTCTCCCGGCTGTGGATCAGCCGGGACGCCTCGCGGGCCTCCTCGGCCGCGGTCACCGCCTCGGACAGCCGGCCCTGCCGCTCGTTCAGCGCGGACAGGACGATGAGCAGGTACGGCACGCTGTGGCTACGCCCGGCACGGTAGGCGATGTCCAGCCCGCGGCGCAGATGCCGCGACGCGTCGTCGTAGCGCCGCAGGTGGAGCTCGACCCAGGCCAGCGGCGCGATCAGCTCAAGGTGCGGCGCGAGCACGTCGTCGGTCATGGCGTCCGTCAGCCACGCCGCCCGGCCGGTCTCGCTCAGGCTCTGGGCCACGTGGCCGTCGCGCAGAGCGGCCAGCGCCTGGATGGTGCGGGCGGCCGCCTCCAGCGCCTCGTCGTCGGCGTCTCTCAGGGACCGGATCGCGTCGGCGGCCGCGAGCCGGGCCTTCCCCGGCTCCCGTCCCATCAGCTCGACCGCGGCCAGCCCGAGCCGGGCCAGGCTGGTCGAACGGTCGCGCGCGTACGGCCGGGTCAGCTCGGTGGTGAGAAGTGCTTTCGCCTCGTCGAAGTCGCCGAGCAGGCGATAGATCATCGAGGAGAAGCTCACCGCCGCGATGCGCAGCGGCCCCGGCGCCCGTATCACCTCCTGCAGGATCTGCCGGCTGCCCGCCAGATCGCCGGTCACCCCCAGCGCGCGGCCCAGTGCCCACTGCAGCTGGATGCGCCATGAGGCCAGGTCCGCCTCGTCCGGCAGCAACCGGATCGCCGTGCGCAACAGCCGGACGGCGGTGGACGGAGCGGCGTCCAGGGCCGCCGCGGCGGCGGCCTCCAGCGTGCGCACCGCCTGCACGTCGCCGTGTCTCGCCGATCGCGCGGTGTGGTGGGCCAGTAGTTGCAGCGGGCCGCCGTTGGTCCGCAGATGCTCCGCCGCCCGGTCGTGCGCGCGCGACCGCCAGGCGGCGCCGGCCATCCAGTACGCCGCGGCCCGGACCAGGGGGTGACGGAACCGGAGGGAGGCGTCGGCCTCGACCACCATGCCCACGCCGACCAGATGGTCGACGGCATGATCGAGGGCGGCCTCGGGCAGTTCGGTGATGGACGCGACGAGGTCCAGGGAGATCGGTTCGCCGGCCACGGCCGCCGCGCAGGCCACCTGCCGGACGTCCGGCGTCAGGGCGGTCAGTTCGGTGCTGAGCACCTCGAGCAGCGCCCGTTCGGGTGCGCCGGTCGCCGTGTCCCCGGCCTCCGCGAGGGCGGTCAGCGTCTCCACGCCCGCGTCGGCGAGCACCTGGAGGTAGAGCGGGTTGCCGTGAGTGGTGCGGTACAGCAGTCGTCGCCGGCCGCGGTCCGCCTCCGGCAGCAGCGCCGCCACGTCGGCCTCGCCCAGCGGAGCGAGGCTGATGTGGGCGGTCGCGTCGCCGAGCTGGGCGAGGGCCCGGGCGATGCCCGCGGGCACCTGGGCCGCGCGGTACGCGGTGGCGAGCAGCAACGGCGCCCGCGGCGGGCGGCGCAGCAGATATTCGGTCAGCTCCACGGACGACCGATCGGCCCAGTGCAGGTCGTCGAGCACGATGGCGACCGGACCGGCCGCCCCCTGGTCCTCGATGAGCCGGCGCGCGCGCTGGAAGAGCCGGTAGCGGTCGAGCCCCGCCCGCCGGGCCTCGGACGGCCCGGTGGCGTCCAGCAGCAGCTCGGTCAGCGCGCCCTGCGCGTCCCGGCTCGGATCACCCGGCTGGGGTTCGAACGCGGCGATGTAGACGCCGAACGGCACGTCACGTTCGAACTCGGTCGCCTGACCGTGATGGACGGCGAATCCGCGGGCCCGGGCCAGATCGGCCAGTTCGGCGAGCAGACGGGTCTTGCCCATCCCCGGGTCGCCACGCACCGCCACGGCCCGCAGCGCCCCGTCCGCCGCGCCCGACACGGCGCTCGCGAGGAGGCCGAGCTCAGCGTCGCGGCCGATCGGCCTGCCGTATGTCGCCCTGTTGGCCATCCCGCCCTGAACATCCGGTCCGGTGAGTGCAGACAGCAGAGACGCCCAGCCTAGTCGGGTGATCGCCGGTTGGGAATACGCGGCCGTTCCGGCACACCGGACGGACCAGGCGACCTCGGGTCACCGACCTCGCGATGCCATGGAGCCGGGTCCTGTGGGCATGGAAAGACCGGCGGAGGTGGGGACCTTCGCCGGTCTCGGGGGGCGCCGGGGTTCGGCTGGGTGACAGAGGTCAAACCTGGGCGGGGGTGAGGGGGACGCCGGGGGCGACGTCTTCGAGGACGAGGTACGGGTCCTCCATCTCGTACCAGCCGAGCCCGGGCGGGCACCGGTCGTACCCGAGCAGGCGCCGCACCTCCTCCGGGTAGGCCAGCACGGCCTCCTTGGGGACCGCGAGGTACTGGTTCTCCTCCTGGCGCAGGTTGCCCAGGTCCAGCGCGATGGTCAGCCCGGTGCGCGGGGTGTCGGTGTCGTTGCGGCCGCCGCCGTGGTAGACGCCGCCCAGCCAGATCAGGCCGGACCCGGCGGGCATCTCGGTGGAGAACGCCTCGGAGGCCTCGGGGGCGCGCTCGTCGTCCCAGTGGTGGCTTCCGGGGATCACCATGGTGCCGCCGTTGGCCGCGGTGAACTCGCTCATGGCGAGCATGAGCTGCACGCGGCTGGTGGGGCCGGGGTGGCGGCGCAGGTGCAGCGCGTCGTCCCGGTGCAGGGGCTGCTTGCCCTGCCCGGAGTGCAGCTGGATGAGCTGGGTGCCGCTGATCTGGATCGTCGGGGTCATCTCGACCCGGGACTTGCCGACCCACATCGGCACCGGCTTTTGCATGATCTCCCGCGCGGCCCCCAGGTAGAGGCGCTGGGTGACCACGGGGGTCAGGTGCGCGGAGCGCGCGAACAGCGACGACACGCGGCGGGTGCGCTTGCCGTTGTACCAGTCCTGGCTGTACTCGCACGCGTCGAGGGCCGGCCCGAAATCGTCCCACAGCGCCGCGAGCGTGGCGTCGTCGACGAAGTCCTCGACGATCACCCCGCCGTCGCGCTCCAGGATCTCGACGACCTCACCGAGGTCGGCATCGGGTCGCACCCGGGTCAGGCCCGCCATCGCAGACCACCTTTCCTGATGAGATTTGTCCTCGCGCCCGCGCGCAGGCCGCGCGCGGGCGTCGCCGATGACCGGCCCACAGAGGTCACACCCGCGTGGGGTCGCCGGCCTTCGCGACGACGCTGCGGACGAAACCGGACAGGTTCGGGTCTTCCTCGAAGATGTCGCCGACCTCGATGAAGATGCCGAGTTCTCCCTCGACGCGCGACACGAGGCGGTTGGCCGCCATGGACTCGCCGTTCAGCTCGAAGAAGGTCTCGGTCTCGTGGCCCTCCGGCACCTGCAGGACGGACCTCCAGATGTCCTCGACCTTCTTCTCGATCTCCGCGACGGTGTACTTCCCGGTGCCCTCGGTGCTCATTGGATGTCCTCTCGCTTGCTTGCCCGGCAAGCCCTCTCGATCGCTCGACGGGCTCTGCTTGCTGGTCGGTCAGGTCCTCGGTCGGTCAGGTCCTCGGTCTTTCGGGTCCTCGGCGGATCCCTTTCACGGACGGCCGCGCCGGTGGGCGGGCGCGTCCACGGGTGGTCACCTCCACCGCAGCGGGGCGTCGGGGGCGGTGACCGCGTCGGCCAGCACCTGGTGGAACTCCGCCGCCATGCGGGTGATCGTGCTCTTGTCGAACAGGTTGCTGTTGAAGCCGAGGGTCCCGACGATGTCGCCCGAGGAGTCGATCTCCAGGTGCCACATCGCGCCGTCCGGGATGTCCCCGCCCACGGGCTGGGACAGCAGCCGCCGGCGGATCTCCGCGTAGGCGATGCCGCCCGCCGACTCGGCCTCGCCCGCGAGCGGCGAGCGGAAGACCTGGAAGGCGCACACGGCGCGGTCGTCGGCGATCGAGGGGAGCATCAGCTCCGGCGCCTCTTCCAGCACCTGGGCGAACGGGATGTCGTTGGAGTACGCCGAGATGCAGGTGGCCCGGGTGCGCTCGACGACCTCGCGGAAGGTGTCGCACCCGTCCAGGTCGATGCGGAGCGGGACGAAGTTGAAGAAGGACCCGACCGTGTCCATGAAGCGCGGCTGTGCCCGCCCGGAGGTGAAGGTCGGGACGACGACGTCGGTGACGCCCGTCATGTTGCGCAGCAGCGTGGTGTAGGCCGCGAGCAGCACCATGAACGGCGAGCTGCGCATGCTCCGGCCGATCTCGAACACCCCGGAGGTCAGCTCGGCGGGGATCCAGAAGCGGTGCCAGGCGGTGGCCTTGGGCAGGCCCGCCGAGCGGGGGTGGTCGGTGGGCGTGGCGAGGATGCGCGCGTCGCGCAGCTTGTCGCGCCAGAACGCCCGCTTGCGCGCCGACGTGGCGCCGGCGGCGCTCTCCTGCTCCCAGCGCGCGTAGTCCCCGTACTGGCAGACCTCGGGCAGCTCGGCCGGGTGGCCGTCGCGCAGCGCGTAGCAGGCGACCAGGTCGCGCATGATCAGGCGCATGGACCACTCGTCGGCCGCGGTGTGGTGGGCGATCAGCACGAGCACGGCGTCGTCGTCGTCGAACCGGCCGAGGACGGCCCGCAGCAGGGGCAGCTCCCCGATGCCGTACGCGCCGGCCTCCAGCTCGATGAGCAGCTTCTCGGCGCGCAGTTCGCGCGCGTCGGGGGCGACGCCGGTGAAGTCGTGCACCAGCAGCGCGGCCGGGGTCGCCGGGAGGACCTCCTGGTACCTGGTCTCGGCGGTCCGGACGATCAGCGTGCGCAGCGACTCGTGACGCGTCACCACGTCGTCCAGGGCGTCCTGGAGCGTCACGACGTCCACGACGCCGGTCAGCCGCCAGCCGCAGACGATGTTGTACTTGGGCCCGAACGGCCCCTCCTCGTCGCCCTTGTCGAAATTGCAGAGGAATTCCTGATTGAAGGAGAGCGGAATCCGATCCCCCGTGCCGGCCGGCGCGTGCGGCGCCACAGAAATCGTCATGATGCTCCAGTTCCTCCTTCGGGTCTGCGCGGGTGAACGCCGGCGCCGACGGGCTCGCGCGGAATTCCGGAATGCGCAAGGGGCTTCATCGGACCGCCCGGCCCGGGGAGGAGAATGGTCGCGCGGCCATATCGATAAACTCTATCCACCCCGGGACGGGTCGCTGTTCTTCTGTATTGCTGTCTTCCGGTCCGTCGCCGTGCTCACGCCGCCCGGCGGGCGGGGGTCCGCCCGCCGTCGTGCGTCGCGAACGCGCGTGCGAGCGGCGCGACGGCCCCGCTCGCACGCGGCGCGCTCAGCGCAGTTCGACGTTCACGCTCGCGGGGGCCGCGAGGAACTCCCCGCGAGACACCGCGGCGGCCACCAGCTCGATGTCGTCGGACATGAACCGGTCGGCGTCCAGGGTCGGCACCAGCGAGCGCACCGCGCCGTAGGTCGCCTTGCCCGCCGGGCTGAGCTCGTCGTACCTGCCCGACACGTCCACCGCCTGGGCCGCGGCGAGGAACTCCACGGCCAGGATGCGGTTGTTGTTGGACAGCACCCTGCGGGCGTTGCGCGCCGCGATGAGGCCCATGCTGACGACGTCCTGGTTGTCGCCGTTGGACGGGACGCTCTGGGTGCTGGCGGGGCCGATGGTCCTGTTCTCGGCCACCAGCGCCGTCGCCGGGTACTGGGCGCCGGCGAACCCGCTGTTCAGGCCGGGGTCGCCCTTCACCAGGAACTCCGGCAGCCCGTCGCTGAGGTGACGGTTGAGCAGCCGGTTGGTGCGGCGCTCGGAGAACACGCCCAGCTGGGTGAGCGCGATGGTCACGTAGTCCATCGCGAACGCGATCGGCTGGCCGTGGAAGTTGGCGCCGTGGAAGATCTCCTCCACGCCCTCGAAGAACAGGGGGTTGTCGTTGGAGGAGTTCAGCTCGATGCGCAGCTTCTCGGCGGCGTAGTACAGGCTGTCGCGGATCGCGCCGACGACCTGCGGGATGGCGCGCAGCGTGTAGGCCTTCTGGATGTAGACCTCGGTGCGGTCGACGCCGTTGCCCGCGCGCTGCTCCTGCGCCTGCCGCCGCAGCTCGGCGTGCTCCAGGGTGAGGCCACTCCCCTTGATCAACGCCCGCATGTTGGCGGCGTTGTCCATCTGTCCCTGGTGGGGACGGGCGAGGTCGTGGCCCTCGGCGAGGAACGGGCTGGTCGACCCGCGGAGCGTCTCGACCACCAGCGCCGTGACGATCTCCGCCTGGCGCACCTGCTCGATGGCGCGGCCGACGACCAGCGATCCCAGCCCGGTCATGCCGGAGGTGCCGTTGATCATCGACAGGCCTTCTTTGAACCGCAGCTGCAGCGGCTCGATGCCCTGCTCGCGCAGGACCGTCCCCGTCTCCACGCGCTTGCCCTCGCGCAGCACGTACCCCTCGCCGATCAGCGTGGTGGCGATGTGCGCGAGGGTCGCGAGGTCTCCGCTCGCGCCGAGCGAGCCGATCTCCGGGATGGCCGGGGTGATGCCGAGGTTGAGGTAGAGCGCCAGGCGCTCCAGCAGCTCCGGCCGCACGGCGGAGTAGCCGCGGGCCAGGGCGTTCAGCCGCGCGGAGAGGATCGCCCTCGCCTCGTCCTCGGCGAACAGCGGTCCGACGCCGGCGCTGTGGCTGCGCACCAGGTTGGTCTGGAGTTCCACCTCCTTGGAGGTGTCGACCAGCATGTAGATCATCTCGCCGTAGCCGGTGGTCACGCCGTAGACGGGAATGCCCTGCCGGATCGTGTCCTCGAACATGCGCCGGCTGGTGGCGGCCCTGGCCAGGGTCGCGGGGGCGACGGTGACCGTCGCCCAATCCTCGGCCACCCGCCGGACGTCGGCGATTTCCAGGCTCTCGCCGTCGAAATCAACGGACAGTTCGGTTTCCACCAGAGTCACGTTTCTCACCCCATCATGGTTTGGGTAACAGCTACTTTCGGTACGGCTTGCGCCTCGATAAGAGCGGCCAGGCCGGCCGGCGTCGGGTCGGCGAAGAATCGCGCCGGTGAGACCGCCGTTCCGAAACGCCCGCGAATCCGATCGAGCAATTGGGGGATCAGCAGGGAATGCCCGCCGGCCGCGAAGAAGGTCGTGTCCGCCTCGACGCGCCCGCAGCCGAGCAGCTCGGACCAGACGCCGGCCACCTGGTCGAGAAGAGGGCCGCGCGGCGGCCCCGCGGGTCGGGCCGTGAAGGGGGCGGGACGCGGGAGCGCGTTCCGGTCCACCTTCCCGCCGGCGTTGCGCGGGAGCGCGTCCAGGGTCTTGAACGACACCGGCGGCATCGCCTTGCCGAACCGCAGCCGGAGCGCCGCCCGCCAGACCTCCGGCCCACCCGCCACGCCCGCCACGCCCGCCACGCCCGCCTGCGAGCCGCCCGGCACGGTGGCCGCGGACTCGCCGCTTGTGCCCGCTGCGGCGTCGTCCGGCGGCGCCGCCGGCCCCGCGGACGGCGTTGTGCGGGGGACGACGTAGCCGACGAGGCGGGCGACCAGGCCGTCGCGGCCGGGCACCGCGACGACGGCGCATCCGGCCACGGAAGGGTGGGCGGCCAGCGCGGCCTCGACGTCGGTGAGCTCCAGGCGGACGCCGTTGAACTTCACCTGGAAGTCTCCGCGCCCGGCGAACTCAAGGGTCCCGTCCCACCGCCTGCGGCCGAGGTCGCCGGTCCGGTAACCGCGGCAGGCCGGGTCGAAGCCGGCGAGCGGCCGGAACGGCCCGCGCTCGCCGGAGGCGGCGCCGACGTACCCGGGGGTGACGTAAGGCCCGCGGATGACGATCTGGCCGGTGACCCCCGCCGGGCACGGCCGGTCCAGGTCGTCCAGCACGAGGACCTGCCGTCCGGGTATGGACCGCCCGATCGGCGCCACGCCGTGCACCGGGCCGGTGATCTCGTGCCAGGTGGCGAGGATCGTCTCGGTGGGGCCGTAAAGGTTGACCAGGCGCACCCACGGCAGCGTGGCGCGCACCGCGTTGACCGTCTCCCCCGCCAGCGGCTCCCCGGCCAGCAGCAGATGCCCCAGCCCGCCGAGCAGCCCGCGCCCTCCGTCGTCTCCCTGCCCTCGGTGATCTCCGTGCCCTCCGTGCCCGCGGTCTGCGTGGACTGCGTTGACTCCGTGGACTCCGTGGACTCCGATGGCGGTGAGGAGCTGCCGGGCGAAGCTCGGCACGGTCTGGAAGTGCGTGACGCGCTCCGCCGCCAGCCAGCCGGCCATCCTGTCGGGGTTCGCCCGGGTCCGGTCGGGGACGGGGCACAGCGTGGCGCCGGCGGCGAGCGCCGCGAAGATCTCGACCAGGCTCGCGTCGTACCCGGGCGCGGCCCACTGCGCGACCCGCGAACCGGGGCCGATGCCGAACTCCGCGGCGAACCAGGTGACGAACTGCGCCAGCGCCGCGTGCGACTGCGGGATGCCCTTCGGCCTGCCGGTCGACCCGGAGGTGTAGGCCACGTAGGCGAGCCGCTCGCCGCCGTGCCCCGCCGCCGCGGCGTCCGTGCCCTCGCCCTCCCCCGGTGTCAGGGTGGCCAGGTCGACGACGTGGCCGTCCAGTTCGCGCCGGTACCAGCCGGCCAGCTCGTCGTCGGCCGTTCCGCCGTCCAGCACCAGGCGGGCCGGGGCGAGGTCGGCGAGCATCGCCTTGCCCCGCTCGCCGGTGTCGCCCGTGCCGAGGCACACCAGGTACGCGCCGGCGTCGAGCACGCCGAGCAGCGCCGCGACCTGTCGCGGGCCCTGCGGCACGCGCACGGCCACCGGCAGCCCTTCCACCCCGCCTTCCGCCCGGAGGGCGGCGGTGAGCGGCGCGGCGAGATCCTCGATCTCCCGGTAGGAGACCTCGGCGCCGTCCCAGGCCACCGCCACGTCGCCTGGACGGCTCCGCGCTCTCAGGTGGACCAGCTCGTGAACGGCGTGGACGGGAGCCGCGGCCGCGATCAGGTCGGCGTCGCGCACCGCCGCGTCGAGCCGGGCGGGGTCCTCAAGAGGGAGCGCGCCGGCGGGAAGGTCCGGCTCGCGCAGGGCGGCGGTCAGCAGCGTGCGGAGCTGGCCGAGCAGCAGCCGCGCGGACTCCCGGTCGAACAGGCTCTCGCGGTACTCCAGGCAGCCCTCGACCGTCGGCGAGACGCGGTCCACGACCAGCGCCAGATCGGTCCTGGCCGAACCGCCGCCGACGTGCAGCGCCCGGACGGCCGTGCCCGCGAGCACCAGCTCGGACTCCGGCAGGTCGCGCGGGACGAGCATCACGTCGGCCAAGGGGACGCGGTGGGGGTCCCGCTCGGGGTCGACGGCCCGTACCAGCTCGTCGAACGGCAGCTCACGGTGCTCGTGCGCCTCCCGGGTCAGCCGCGCCGCCCGGCGCAGGACCTCGCGGAACGAGGGACCGGCGGTCAGGTCACCGCGCAGGACCTCGCGGGAGGAGGGGGCGGCGGTCAGGTCGCCGCGCAGGACCTCGCGGGAGGAGGGGCCGGCGGTCAGGTCGCCGCGCAGGACCAGCAGGTTGGCGCAGGGGCCGACGACCCGCTCGAAGCCCGCCGGGCGCACGTCCGCCGTGACGGCGATCAGGGGGCGCTCGTCGCGTCCGTACCGGCCGAGCAGGCACTGCGCCGCGGCGAGCAGCACGGCCGCCGGCGTCGTGTCCTCCGCCCGGGCGAGCGCGGCGAGGTCGCGTGCCGTGTCCCGGCCCCAGTCGAAGGGGACGAGGTCGCCGTGGGGGGACGGCCCCGAGGGGCGCGCGTGGTCCACGGGCAGCACCGGCGACGCCGGCGGCTCGGCGGCCGAGGTGAGGGTCGCGGCGGTCCACCGGTCGCGCAGGCGGCGGAACTCGGGGGTTGCCTCCCGCTCCCGCTGCCGTCGCGCGAGGTCGGCGTACTGGGGTGCGGGCGCGGGCAGCGCCTCGCCCGGCCCGCGGCCGGCCACCACGGCGGCGTAGCAGGCCGAGATCTCCCCGGCCAGCAGGGTCACGGACCGGTCGTCCGCCACCGCCCGGTGCAGCACGATCGCCAGCACGTGCTCCTGCGGCGCCAGCCGGGCGACCGCGAGCCTGGCGAGCGGCCCGGCGGCGAGGTCGAACGGCGCGGCGACCTGCTCGGCGCACCAGCGCAGCCCCGCGGCCTCGCCGGCCGGGGGCGGGGACGTCAGGTCGGTGAAGGTCAGGGTCGCCGAGGGGTGCGGGGCGATCTCCTGGAACGGCCTGCCGTCGTGTTCCACCAGGGTCGTCCTGAGGATGTCGTGCCGGGCGGCCATCTCCCGCCAGGCCGCCTCCAGCGCCACGAGGTGCAGGTCGCCGGTCACCCGGTACGCGCGGTGCACGTGGTGCGCCGGAGAACCGGGGGCCAGCATGTCGAGGTACCACGCCCCGTCCTGCGAGCGGGACGTCACCGCCCGCCGGGCGCCCGGCCCAAGGTCGGGAGATGCCTCAGTCACTCGTGTTCCCTTCGAGGTTCGGCCGCCGCGCGCGTGCTCCCCGGCGGCCGGTCCCATCGCGTCGTCCCTGTGGCGGGACGCCGTTCCTTCAGGAGGTCGTGACCTTGCGCTTGCCGGCTCCCGGCGCCTTCGCGATCTCCCGGGTGGTGATCAGCGGTCCGGCCGTCTTCGACAGGCCGACCACGGCCAGCAGCACACGCAGCAGGAACTTCGGCTTCATGAGCGTCTTCGGGTGCTCCACCTGGCCGGCGACCCGCATGTACCCGGCGGTGACCCGGCTGTCGCGGGAGGCGGCGGTCTGCACCAGCGCCATGAACGCCTGCTCCAGCTTCAGGCTCAGCGGGCGCTCGCCCTCCACGCCGGGGAAGCCGAGGTCGACGTTGTGCGTCATCTGCCACGGCGGGTCGATGACGTTGCGCGCGAGGTCGCGGAAGTAGTCCAGCGGCTGCGGGGTCGCGCCGCTGTGCAGGTGCTCGCGGATGGTGAGGGCCGACAGTGCGGCGACGGTCATCCCGCCCGCGTAGACGGGGTTGAACGTGGTGACGGCGTCGCCGACGACGAGCAGGCCGTCGGGGAAGCGGTCCATGTCCTCGTAGCGGCGGCGCAGAGTCGTCGGGAAGCTGAACCGCACCGGGTCCTCGAGCGGGTCGGCCTTGACGATCGCGTCGTAGATCTCCGGGATGCCGAGCGAGCGGATGAACTCGAACAGCCCTTCCTGGTCGGTGGGCGGGTGGTCGCCGAGGATGCCGTAGGTCGTCATCTCGGCCCGGTCGCCGTCGGTCTTGGCGAACAGGATGCCGCGCGGGGAGGCGGGGTAGGCCACGCCGTTGATCGACAGGTCGCCCTTGTAGGGGTCGTTGTTCAGCTTGTAGTGCTGGGTGACGTAGCCCAGGCCGATCTTCTTGCGGTCTTCCTTGACCCGGGGGTATCCGAGGTCCTCCAGCCAGATGGGAGTGCGGGAGCCGCGGCCGCTGGCGTCGACGACGAGGTCGGCCTCGACGACCTCGACGCCCGTGCCGCCGTCGAGGTTCTGCACCCGCACGCCGACGATCTTGCGGCGGTCGGGAGTGGCCTCCAGGCCGAGGATGTCGTGCCGCTCGAGGAAGCTGACGTTGCCCAGCGCCTGCGTCCGCCGGCGGACGTGGTACTCCAGCATCGGGCGGCTCGCGCCCACGCAGAGCATGTCGGCGGCCTGCTGCTTGAGCCGCTTGCCGCGGACGTACCAGCGCACCGTGCCGGCCAGGTCGCCCTTGGGCACGCCGTCGGCGAACAGCTCTTCGGTGATCCCGGGGTACATGCTCTCGATGGCGCGCTGGCCGCGGGTGAGCAGGCCGCTGATGTGGCGTCCCTGCGGGCAGCCGCGCCGGGCGTCCTTCACGTCGACCAGGTGGTCGCGGTCGACTACGACGACCTCGTCGTAGGCGTCGGCGAGCACTCTGGCCGCGAACAGTCCCCCAAGGCTGCCGCCGAGCACCACCGCGCGGGTATTGGCGTCGTTGCCCATCGTGGTCATCTCCTCGTATTTCCGTATTTGATCCGGCATCGTTTGTACGGCTGTCGGCCGGCCGGTGATGCGCCGGCCGTTCCTGCCTGGTGACAACCCACGCCGTTTCGCACCGGCCGCGAACCCGGCCTTCCGGCCGTGAAAAGTCGTCGCGCCGTTTTCCGGCTCGCGATGAATCCGCCGTGAGTGGAGACCGCGTCCGGAAACGAGCACCCGGCGAACACGCCGGCGCCGTCGCCGGCCCGGCGTCCGGCGGGTGGGA
Organism: Sphaerisporangium dianthi; assembly: GCF_042654065.1. NCBI lineage: Bacteria > Bacillati > Actinomycetota > Actinomycetes > Streptosporangiales > Streptosporangiaceae > Sphaerisporangium > Sphaerisporangium dianthi. The sequence goes on from NZ_JBHSFP010000014.1 coordinate 110,645, forward strand.
CAACGGCCCGGGGTGGGAGTCGAAGAACGTTCTGGTGTCGCCCCGGCCGCGGGAATCCGGAGCCGATCCGCAGGCCGGGAATGGGCGCACGGCCCGGAGCTGATTCCGCCCGGCGATGGCGGAGCGGATTCCGCCCGGCTCGTGACGGCATGCCGATAGCGATGCTAGCCACGGGTACGAGGCACGGCAGGCTCCTTCCTTGACCCTGCGGCGGGGAAAGGGGTCCACCCGCCGGTCAGCACCGCTACATCGTCACGCCCGATCGCGCGGCGTCGCATCTCTGGAAATGCTGTGCTGGACTCCTCGCCGGAGAGCGGAGTTCTCGGAGAAAAGCCGGTCACCGGTGAATTGCCCAGTGACGGGGCGCCCGCCTTATTCGTCTTTCCATTGCGCTCGCGAAAAACCGGCCGGGAGCGGCCCCGACCCATCGAGAAGCGCAATTCCGGAGATGTGCGGGAAGGCGGCCGGATGTGACCCTGACCGCATGGCCGAGTTCACAGGCAAGACGGTATTGATCACCGGTGGCGGCAGCGGCATGGGCCTCGCCACCGCACGACGGCTCGTCGAGGCGGGAGCCAGCGTGGTGCTCGCCGGACGCGGCGAGGACCGCCTGGAGGCCGCGGTCAAGGACCTCGACGCGGGTGACCGCGTCCTGGCCGTCCCCGCCGACGTCTCCAGCACCGGCGATCTCGACCGGCTGATCTCGCGCGTCCGGGAACGCTTCGACGGCCTGGACGGCGTCTTCGCCAACGCCGGGGTCGCCGGGTTCGCCCGCAGCGGCGACGTCACGGAGGACGACTTCGACGCCCTGGTCGGCGTCAACTTCAAGGGCGTCTACTTCACCATCCAGAAGTCGCTTCCGCTGCTGCGGGACGGCGGCTCGGTGGTGATCAACGGCTCGTGGCTCACCCACCGCGGACTGGCCTTCACGTCGGTCTACGCCGCCACCAAGGCCGCCGTCGTCAACCTGGCCCGCACGCTGGCGCCCGACCTCGGCGTCCGCGGCATCCGGGTGAACGCCATCAGCCCCGGCTACATCGTGACGGAGATGTTCGAGTCCATCTCCACCACCGAAGAGGCGCAGGAGGAGTGCCGCAGCCACGTGGCGCTCGGCCGGCTCGGCGCGGCGGCCGACGTCGCCGACGCCGCCTACTACCTGCTCTCCTCGCGGGCCTCCTACATCACCGGTCAGGAGCTCGTCGTCGACGGCGGCCTGACCACCTCCGTCCCCCTCTGACCGGGCCGGGAGCAGGCCGCTCGGGCTCCCCCCGCCCGGGCGGCCCGCTCCCGGCCCTTTTCACCGCCCTCGCCGCCGCGGCACCGAACGAGGAGGACCATTGATCGACTTCCGGTTGGACGAAGAGTACGAAGCCCTGCGCAAGACGGTCGAGGAGTTCGCCCACGAGGAGGTCGCCCCGGTCATCGGGGGGTTCTACCAGCGTGAGGAGTTCCCCTACGCCCTGGTCGCCAAGATGGGCCGGATGGGACTGTTCGGCCTGCCCTTCTCCGAGGAGTACGGCGGAGGCGGCGGCGACTACCTCGCCCTGTGCCTGGCCCTGGAGGAACTGGCCCGGGTCGACTCCTCGGTGGCGATCGCCCTGTCCGCCGGGGTCTCGCTGGGCGCGATGCCGATCTACCGCTTCGGCACGCGCGAGCAGAAGGAGCGGTGGCTGCCCTCCCTGTGCGCCGGCGAGGCGCTGGCCGCGTTCGGCCTCACCGAGCCGGACGGCGGCACCGACGCCGGGGCCACGCGCACGCGGGCCAAGGTGGACGGCGACCACTGGGTGATCGACGGCAGCAAGTCGTTCATCACCAACTCGGGCACCGACATCACGCGGCTGGTCACCGTCACGGCGGTGACCGGGACCAAGGAGGGCGGCCGCAAGGAGATCTCGGCGATCATCGTGCCCTCCGGGACGCCCGGCTTCACGGTGGCGCCGAAGTACTCCAAGGTCGGCTGGTGCGCCTCCGACACCCACGAGCTGGCCTTCGCCGACTGCCGCGTGCCCGTGGAGAACCTGGTCGGCGAGCGCGGCCGCGGCTACGCGCAGTTCCTGTCGATCCTGGACGAGAGCCGGCTGGCCCTCTCCGCGGTCAGCGTCGGGCTCGCCCAGGGATGCGTGGACGAGTGCGTCAGGTACGTCCGCGAGCGCGAGGCGTTCGGCCGCAAGATCGGCGAGTACCAGGCGATCCAGTTCAAGATCGCCGACATGGAGGCGCGCACGCACACCGCCCGGCTCGCCTACTACCAGGCCGCCTCCAAGCTCCTGCGCGGCGAGCCGTTCAAGAAGGAGGCCTCGATCGCCAAGCTGGTGGCCTCGAACGCCGCGATGGACAACTCGCGCGAGGCGACGCAGATCTTCGGCGGCTACGGCTTCATGAACGACTTCCCGGTCGGGCGCTTCTACCGCGACGCCAAGATCCTGGAGATCGGCGAGGGCACCAGCGAGGTCCAGCGCATGCTCATCGCCCGTCACCTCGGCCTCTCCTGACCGCTCCCTGAGCGGCCTCCCGCCGCGAGCACCCCCTGCGTCACCGTGGACGGGTGCGGTGCGAGGCTGCGGCGGTCAGCGGAAGCGGCGCAGCCGCAGGCTGTTGGTGACGACGAAGACCGAGGAGAAGGCCATGGCGGCCCCGGCGATCATCGGGTTGAGCAGGCCGGCGGCGGCCAGGGGCAGGGCCGCGACGTTGTAGGCGAAGGCCCAGAACAGGTTGCCCTTGATCGTGGCCAGCGTCCTGCGCGAGAGCCTGATGGCGTCGGCCGCCACCCGCAGGTCGCCGCGGACCAGGGTCAGGTCGGACGCCTCGATGGCGGCGTCGGTGCCGGTGCCCATGGCCAGGCCGAGATCGGCCTGGGCGAGCGCGGCGGCGTCGTTCACGCCGTCGCCGACCATGGCCACCACCCGGCCCTCGGCCTGCAGGCGCCTGACCACCTCCACCTTGCCGGCGGGCAGCACCTCGGCGATGACCTCGGTGATGCCGACCTCGGCCGCGACCGAGCGGGCGACGGCCGTGTTGTCCCCGGTCAGCAGCACGGGGGTCAGCCCGAGGCCCCGGAGCCGCTCGACGGCCTCCCGGCTGGTGGGCTTGACGGTGTCGGCGACGACGAGGACCGCGCGGGCCTGGCCGTCCCAGCCGACCGCGACCGCGGTGCGGCCGGCCGCCTCGGCGGCGTGCACGGCCCGTTCCAGGTCGGCCGGCAGGTGCTGGGACCACTCGGCCAGCAGCTTGGGGCGGCCGACCAGCACCGCGTGCCCGTCCACGAGGCCCTGGACGCCCAGCCCTTCGACGTTGGCGAACTCCTGCGGGGCGGCGAGCTCTCCGGCCTTCCCGGCCGCGGCGGCTACGGCCTTGGCGACGGGGTGCTCGGAGGCGTGCTCCAGCGCGCCCGCCAGCCGCAGCACCTCGGCCTCGTCCTGCCCCTCGGCCAGGTGGATCTCGGCCAGGGTCATCTTGCCCTCGGTGACGGTGCCCGTCTTGTCCAGCACGACCGTGTCGACCGTACGGGTCGACTCCAGCACCTCGGGCCCCTTGATCAGGATGCCCAGCTGGGCGCCGCGCCCGGTGCCGACCAGCAGCGCGGTGGGGGTGGCCAGACCGAGGGCGCACGGGCAGGCGATGATCAGCACCGCGACCGCCGCGGTGAAGGCGGCGCCCGGGCCGGCGCCCGTGCCGAGCCAGAACCCCAGCGTGCCGAGGGCGAGCGCGATCACGATGGGGACGAAGACGCCGGAGATGCGGTCGGCCAGCCGCTGGACCTGCGCCTTGCCGGTCTGGGCCTCCTCGACCAGCTTGGCCATCTGGGCGAGCCGGGTGCCGGCCCCCACGCGGGTGGCGCGCACGACCAGCCGCCCCCCGGCGTTGACGGTGGCGCCGGTGACCGCGTCCCCGGGACGGACCTCCACCGGCACCGACTCACCGGTCAGCATCGAGGCGTCGACCGCCGAGGAGCCCTCCTCGACGACGCCGTCGGTGGCGATCTTCTCCCCCGGCCGGACCACGAAACGATCGCCGGCGCTCAGCCGGTCGCTGGGCAGGCGCACCTCGGCGCCGTCGCGCAGCACGGCGACGTCCTTGGCGCCGAGCTCCAGCAGCGCCCGCAGCGCGGCGCCCGCCCGCCGCTTGGACCGGGCCTCGAAGTAACGGCCGGCCAGGATGAACGCCGTCACCCCCGCCGCGGCCTCCAGGTAGATGTTGCCCGAGCCGTCGCCGCGCTGGATCGTCAGCTCGAACGGATGCCGCATGCCCGCCATCCCCGCCGTGCCGAAGAACAGCGCCCACAGCGACCAGCCCAGCGCCGCGATCGTGCCCAGCGAGACCAGCGTGTCCATGGTGGCCGCGCCGTGGCGCAGATTGGTCCAGGCGGCCTTGTGGAAGGGCAGGCCCGCGTACACCACCACCGGCGCGGCCAGGGTGAGCGACAGCCACTGCCAGTTGGTGAACTGCAGCGCCGGGATCATGGCCATCGCCACCACCGGCACGCTCAGCACCACCGCGGTGATCAGGCGTCGCCGCAGCGAGGCCAGGTCGTCGGGCTCCTCGGACGGGCTTCCCTCGTCCGGCGCGGGCGGGGCAGGCAGCGCGGCGGTGTAGCCGGCCTTCTCCACCTCGGCGATCAGGAGCCGCGCGTCCAGGCCCTCAGGGAAGGCGACCTTGGCCTTCTCGGTCGCGTAGTTCACCGTCGCGCTGACGCCGTCGAGCTTGTTGAGCTTGCGCTCGATGCGGTTGGCGCACGACGCGCAGGTCATGCCGCCGATCGACAGCTCGACCGAGCCGCCGGCCGGCGGCTTGTGCCCGGTGACCGATGACATGACCCTCTCCTTCGTCCGGCCGGCGCGCGGCGCCGGTTAGCGTGCCCGGCCGATGAGGCGGCGGGCGGTGGGGCGCCTTCGGCGCGTCAGGCGCTCACCACCTCGTAGCCCGCCTCTTTCACGGCGGCGGTGATCGCGGCGCCGTCGAGGGGCCCCTCGCCCTGCACGGTCACGAGCCCGGTGGGCAGGTCCACCTCGACGCCGGTGACGCCCGGCACCTCGCCGACCTCCTCCTTCACCGAGCTGACGCAGTGGCCGCAGGTCATGCCCTTGACGGTGTAGGTCGCGGTGGTGGTCAACGTGATCACTCCTGTCGTCGATGAACGGGATTCGGCTCCCTGCTTACGACAACACCATACCCCTGTACCGTATTTCCGGAGCGCCGGGATCACTTCGGGGCAGGACGCCGCCCTCTCGTGGACCCGCCCGCGGAGGACAAGGAGAGCGCAGGTCAGCCTGCTACCGACCATACCCGCATGGTTTCGCGACCCCACGGCGACACGGCCGCCATCAGGGACCTCTTAGGAAGATCTGGGACCAAGTAGACACCCTGCCGGACCGGCGGCCGACGTCCGCCCCTGCCGGCGCCCGGCAGGATCAGAGACGGCGGGCCGGCACTCACCATCGGTACAGGTGGGGAAGGGCTCGCTCACCAGGGGCCACCGGGCACCGGGTCCGCCCGATCGGCGGCCCGGTGACCTCCGTCAGATGAGAGCCGTGGTGGCGGGCATGGTGTCGTGGCGGAACAGCCCGGCGGGGTCGACGCGCAGGCGGACGCGGTCGGCGGCGGCCACCTCGTCGTCGCTCAGATGGCCCTGCGGCTGGTCGAGCCGCTCCACGAACGTGGGCGCGGTGCGGCCGGTGTCCCACGGGGCGAGTGCGGCCCGCACGGCGGCGCAGTGCCGCAAGATCGCCTCCGTGGTGAGCTCGCCGCCCGGCACCCCCGCGCCCGAGTAGGCGAACCGGGCGTCGAAGTGGTCCAGCGCGCCGCCCGGCCGCCCGGCCACCGCGTACGCGCCGCCGAGCTGGCGCAGCCCCGCGACGACCAGCGGCGACCCGGAGTCCGGGCCGAGCACCCGCAGCAGCTCCTCCACGCCCTCGTCGCCGATCTCGCCGAGCAGCAGGTGGTCGCCGACGATCGGTACCGGGTCTGCGGGGTCCATGTGCGCCTGGAGCACCCCGGCGGGTTCGGTGAGCTCCCAGGTGTCGAGCACGGGGTCGGCCACGGCGCGCAGCGGCCCGAGCAGGTCCTCGGCCTGCGCGCGGGCGGCGGGCACGCCGTCCTCCGACTCGGCGAGCACCACGCCGTCCACGCACAGCACCGGCCCGGCGGAAAGGACGGGCGGGACGTCGGGCAGCGCCGGCAGGTTCATCACCCGCGCCGAGGTGGCGACCTCCCACGGCGCGTCCTCGGTCCACCGGCGCCAGGCGCGCAGCAGCCGGGAGGCGTGGGCGGCGGGCCAGAACGCGGCGCCGGTGATCACCTTGGCCACGGGGAACAGGCCGACCTCGACGGCGGTCACGACGCCGAACCCGCCACCGCCGCCGCGCAGCGCCCAGAACAGGTCCGGGTCCGCGGCGGCGTCCACGCGGCGCCACTCGCCGTCGGCGGTGACCAGCTCGACCGCGCGGACGCTGTTGACGGCCAGGCCGACCTTGCGGCTGTAGAAGCTCATGCCGCCGCGCAGCAGGTAGCCGACGACGCCGACGTCCGGGGAGGAGCCGTGCGGCGGGGTGAGCCCGTAGGCGGCCGCGGCGTCCACGACCGCGCCCCAGCGCGTCCCGGCGGGGATGCGGGCCACGCGGCGGGAGGCGTCGATCTCGACGGCGCCGTCCATCAGCGTCCGTACGAGCAGTGAGCCGTCCATGGGACGCGCGGTGGCCGAGGCGTGCCCGGTGGTGTGCACCCGCACCGGCATCCGCTCGGAGGCGGCGAAGCGCAGCGCGGCGCGGATGTCCTCGACGGTGCGCACCGTCACCGCCGCGGCCGGCCGCGCGGGGGCGACCAGGTTGAACACCCGGGTCGCGGCCTCGTACGCGGCCTCGCCGGGCAGCGCGACGTCCGTCTCCCGCTCGCTGAGCGTGGTCATCGCCGGCCCCGTCTCAGTCGCGGACGGCCGTGATGAAGGCGAAGGTGCCCGGGCCGGAGGAGTCGGTGATCGACATGCCGGCGTCGGACAGCCAGCTCTCCAGCTCGTCCATCGTGAAGAGCAGCTGGCCCTCGGGGCGGCTGGGGAAGTAGTGGGACTCCTGGTAGTGGCGGGCGATCGGGTCCGTGTCGAACAGGAAGGTCATCAGCGTGAACGTGCCGCCCGGCCTGAGCACCCGGCCGACCTCGGCGATGGCGTCCGCCGCGTCGTCGGGGAACGCCTGCAGGGCGTTCCAGCAGTTCACCGCGCCGAAGGTGGCGTCCGCGAACGGGATGTTCAGCGCGCTTCCCCGCACCGCGGGCACCTGCGGGAGCTTGCCGCGCATGACGGTGAGCATCGGCAGGCCCATGTCGACGCCGACCAGGCGCTCCTGGCCGACGGCCGCGGCGACCACGGTGGTCCAGCGACCGGCGCCGCACGCGAGGTCCAGCACAGGGCCGTCCACCGGGCGGATCTGCCGGGCGATGTAGCCGTCCTCGACCTGCGGGGTCACCGCTCCGCCCCAGTTGGCCCCCGCGATGCGCAGGTAGGCCGGGCGCAGCACCTTCTCGTAGTACACCCCGAGGCTGGGCATCTCGGCGAGCTTGGCCAGCAGGTTCGCGGTCGCCTCGTGCGGCAGGTCGGCCGTGGCCTCGCTGATGCCGTCGGACAGGTCCAGAATGCCCAGCGCGATCGGGTAGCGGACCGCGCACGCCGGGCAGCGGACGATCTCGCCGTCGAACTCGACGGAGCCGGAGCAGCCGGTGCAGCGCAGCACGTCCGCGTACTGGGTGAAGGTCTCGATGCCGAGCTCGCCGGCGGGGGCGGGGGCCTCGCCGGTCCCGGGCGCCGGGGGGAGGTCGACCGGCATGCCGTACCGGACGGCCCAGTACGCCATGGCACCCGAGTAGGCGTACAGCATCCGGGTGTCGTTTTCCCAGTTCGTGGTGATCTGCGCCGTGGTGAGGGCGCGGAGCTGCTGCCGGTGGAACTCCAGGTCCTCCGCGCTGAGGTCCCACACCGACGGGGACGGCCACATCCGGCCGATGTCGGGGTCGTCGTGGTCGAGCGACGCCAGGCCGCGCACCAGCCGGCTCTGATCGGCGGGGTCCAGGTCCAGGGGCGCCGCGGCGGCGAGAATGCGGTCGCGGTCGCCGGGGAAGTGGGACAGCAGGTAGAGCAGGGCGAGCGTCAGCGGCCGGTCCTTGGGCCCCTCGGCGAGGAGGTCGAGGTAGCGGTCCAGTCCCTCGCGGACGGCCGCGTTGAGCGGGCCGCCGACGACCGGGTACTCGGCCTCGGCGAGCAGGCCGAGCAGGATGACCAGATGGCCCTTGCGGTCGTCGCCGGCCTGGTCCAGCGCGGCCACGAGTGCGGGGACCGCCGTCAGGGCACGGCCGGTCGCCTCCCCACGGTGCCACAGCGCAGCGACCAGCCGCTGGAACTCCGCCTCCAGGCTCGACGGCTCCGCGGTCGTGAAATCGGTCAGCAGTTCGGCGACAGCGGGCCCCGTGGTGGAAACACTCATGCGCGCGTCCTTTCACGAAAGGGAGAATGGGCGGCCGCACGGCTGGAATCGCCGGCGTACGCCGGCCGCGCACAATGCGCGCTGTTTCGCCGCGCACTGTTCGATGCGCACTGGCGCGCACCGCCGGATGACCGCTGTCCACGGCCAGGACCGCTCCGTCCGGCGAGAAATCCGTCCACGAAATCTTCGCATCGGGCGCGGGCCGGAGTCTTCTCCGAGCGTGCTTACCGGCGACCCGCCCGAGCTGCCGTGATACCAGCGGCAGGCAGCAACCGTGGAGATGCGTCAAGGCCCCGGCGCGGTCACCATGAGCCTTGGGAGAACGATTCCTCGTCTGTTCTCGGCCGCGAGGAAACACGTCCCGCCGACGAACAGCGCCGAGCCGCCGGCCGGCCCTTCCTTTTCCGTGTCCGCCACCGGCCGCCCATCGTCTGGAGTGAGGGATTGATGACCAGGGAACTGATCGACTCGGCTGCCATCGGCACCCATTACGACGAACGCTCCCCGATCGGCGACGAGCTGCGCAACGGCCAGCTGCACATGTGGTACTGGTACGACAACGAGGACGACGCCCCGCTGGCGGACGCCGTGCACCGCATCAGCCGCAAGGTGGCCGAGACGCTCGGGCTGCGGCCGGGCGAGCGCGTCCTCGACGCCGGGTGCGGGCCCGGCGAGACGGCGGTCTTCCTGGCCAGGAACTACGGCGTCAAGGTCACGGGCATCACCGTGAGCTCCTTCGAGATCGACAAGGCGAACGAGCGGGCCGTGGCCAACGGGGTGACCGACCGGGTGACGTTCGAGTACGGCGACTACACCGGCCTGGACTACCCCGACGGCTCCTTCGACGCCGTCCTGGCGCTGGAGTCGCTGCAGAACGCCCCCGACCTCGAGCGGGTGCTGAGCGAGCTGTTCCGGGTGCTGCGCCCGGGCGGCCGCATCTCGTTCTCCGACTTCAGCCTCGAGTCGGAGGCCGAGCCCGCGCGGGTGAAGAGGTTCATGAACACCCTGAAGCTGCGCGAGCTGCCGACGCTGACGCAGTGGATCGAGCACGCTCAGCGGGCGGGCTTCGAGGTCGAGGAGTACACCCAGTGCGGCCCGCGGGTGTTCGGCAAGAAGAGCAAGTACATCAAGGCCGCGATGGACCACAGGGACTCAATCGCCGCGAAGTTCGGCGAGGAGGCCCTGGCCGAGTTCTCCCGCCGCCACCTGGGCTTCTTCGCGCCGCGCAAGGACCAGATCGGCTACGTCATCGTCTCGGCGCGCAAGCCGGGCCGGTAGCCCGCCGCGCCGTCCGCTGACACGACCGGCCCGCGTACCCCGTCCGACGGAGGGGGGCGCGGGCTTCGGTGTTCCCGGACCCGCTCACCTGCCACCGTCCCATCGGCACGCCGAGACCCGCGCCGACACGCCGAAGACCCGCGTTCCCCCTCCGGCGGAAGGAGGGGGAACGCGGGTCGTCGGTGTTCTCTGCCGGCCGTGCGCAGCGTCGTCGGTGGACACGGCCGGCAGGGATCGTGGGACCCGTGACGGGTCAGGCGTGCGCGCCGTCCTCCACGCCGAAGCGGGCCTTGGCCAGCTCGCGCTTGGCGATGGTGGACAGGAAGACGGCGAACCCGGCGTGGCTGTGGAACATGGACATGTCACGCCACACCCGCTCGATGCGCTCGCCCTGCCGCACCGCGCTGGAGCCGGCCGTGGGGAACAGGTAGTTCTCGACCGCGTGCCAGCACAGGTCCACCACCTGGTGGCAGATGGCGGCGATGCGCATCTCCACCTCCTTGGTGACGGCGGCGGGGCCCTGCGCGCAGATCTCCGTCCACTGCTGGACGGCGTTCAGCACCGCCGCCTCGCCGGTCGCGATCATCCCGGCCGCCTGGCCGTACCAGTACTGGTAGTCGGGATCCTGCGTGCGCGGCAGGTTCGGCGGGAACAGGGCGACGCGGCTGCGCATCAGGTCCTCGTAGGCGTCGAGCGCCCCGAGCGCCATGCCGACGGCGAGGATCGCGTCCTCGATGACCATGAAGCTGAGCTGGCCGCCCCCGTACTCCGGGTTGCCGTGCAGCGTGCGCCCCGGGGTGCCCTTGGAGACGTCGACCTGGCTGACGTGGGTGTTCAGCGTGAAGTGGCCGGGGACGACCCCGTTCTCCATGGTGATGCTGTGCGAGCCGCTGCCCTTGAGCCCGAGCTGCTTGCCCCAGTCGGACAGGCGCCGCCACTGGCTGCGCTCGGCGATGAACAACATGGGCGCGGGCGGCTGCCCCTCTCCGGGGGACACCAGCGTGTGGCCGATGAAGTGCGTCGCGTACGGCGAACCCGAGTTGTAGCCCCAGGTGCCGTTCAGCACCCAGTCGCCGCCGGGGGTGCGCTCGGCCGTCCCGTTCGGCACGACCGTGGCCGGGCAGATGAAGTCGCCGCCGGCGAACAGCTCCGACTGCGCCCGCTCGTCGAACAGCGACGCCGCGATCAGGGCGTGCGCGTGGCCGAGGCAGTACATCCAGCCGGTGGACGGGCATCCCCTGGTGAGGGCCATCGTCACCCGCATGAACGTGTCGATGCCGTACTCCAGGCCGCCGTAGCGCCGCGGGACGAGGATCCGGTAGAAACCGGCCTGGAGGAACTCCTCGTGGGTGTCCTGCGCGTAGAAAGTGCGCTCTTCGGTCTCGGCCTGGCGGTCGACCAGCGTGGCCGCGATGGCCTCGGCCCGCGCGACCATCTCCGCCGGCGTGAGGGCGGCCTCGGGCTGGAGGACGACTCCGTACTCGGGAACATTCGTGGCCACTGCCATTGGCGCGCAGTCCTTCATCTCGAATGGCTGACGGGGAATCGTGCCGTGTTAGCCAGCGTTCACCTCCGCCCGCCGCGCGGGCATCTCCTGGAATGCGGTGTGCGCCGCCGCCCCGCCCTGCCCGTGGCGTGAAACGCGTCGCGGCCTGCCAGGTGTCCGCCCCGGAGCGCGCCTCCACCGGCGCGCCGGGCCGCGAAGAGCGCAATTTGGAAAATGCGCGCCGTACGCGTGGATGCGATCGTCGGGTTCTGCCGATCGATGAACGGTGGCTCCCCGATCGACCGCGCGAAAGGGCATGCCGGAACCGCCGGCTGATCGAGCCTGAGCCGGCCAGAACTTGAGAAGGTGCGTCAAATTGGTGGAGTTGTCGAAAACCGTCGGTTCCCATCCCGTGACCCTGCCGTCCCGCCTGCCGTCGCTGACCGGAATGCGATTCGTCTCGGCGGGGATGGTGTTCCTCACCCACGCCATCGGTGCGAGCCTGTTCGCCTCCGCGGCCTTCGCCGGCGCGTACATGTCGGTGGTCATCCAGGGCGGCTGGGCCGCGGTCTCCTATTTCTTCATCCTCAGCGGCTTCGTCCTGACCTACGCGGCCCGCAAGTCCGACACCACGGCGACGTTCCTGCGGCGCCGCTTCCTGAAGATCTACCCGAACTACATCATCACCCTGGCCGCCGCGCTCGTGCTGGTGAGCTGGGTGGGCAAGCAGGCCATCGACGGCGGGACCGCGCTGCTGCACGCGCTGCTGCTGCAGTCGTACGTGCCCACCCTGAGCGTCAGGACCGCCTTCAACTCTCCGGCGTGGTCGCTGTCGTGTGAGGCGCTGTTCTACCTGTGCTTCCCGTTGCTGTACCGCTACATCGGCCGCATCAAGGCCGACCGCCTGTGGAACTACGCCGGCCTGACCGTGGTGGCCATCTTCGCCGTCCCGTTCGTGGCCAAGTTCCTGCCGGCGCAGCCGCCCATTCCCGGCTTCGGCATGACCGAGCTGGAGATGTGGTTCGTGATGCAGTTCCCGCCGGTGCGGATGCTGGAGTTCGTCTTCGGCATGATCCTGGCCAGGATCGTCATGACCGGCAGGCGGCTGCCGGTGGGCCTCGGCGGCGCACTGGCGATCGGCATCGCCCTGTACGCCATCGCGCCGCTGTTCCCCATAGGCTTCGACGTCGTGGCCATCTCGGTCGTCCCGCTCGGCCTGATCATCGCCGCGGGCGCCGTCGACGACACCGAGCGGCGTACGAGCTGGCTCGGCGGCCGCGTCATGGTCTGGCTCGGCGAGGTGTCCTACGCGTTCTACATGTGGCACTTCCTGGTGCTGGTCTACGTCCGCCAGTGGTTCGGCAACATGAAGGGCTGGAGCACTCCGGCGGCCTTCGGGATGATGGCGGTGCTGGCCGGCATCACGCTGGTGCTCTCGTGGGCGCTGTACTCGCTGGTGGAACAGCCGATCATGAAGCGCTTCGCCTCCTCGCGCAACGGCAGGACCGGCCCGGGGGTGCCGCTGCCGATGCCGCCCTCCTCCTCCCCCGACCTGCCCGAGCAGGTGCCGGTCGACCCGGCGCCCCCGGTGGCGCGCTGAAGCCGGCTCCGCCAGGCCGCGCCGCGGCACGGCCGTACCAAGCCGCGGCAGGTCATGCCGCCCGCGGGCACGGCCACACCGCGGCACGGCACGGCCACACCGCCCGCGCCCGCGCAGAGTCCGTCCGGCCGTGCGAACCGAAGGAGTGAGTTCCATGACCGCCTCCATCCTGGAAAGCGAGATCCCCGGCACGACCGTCACGGGGTCCCTGCCCAGTCTGGCGACCGGCATCTGCACGACGCCGCTGCTGGAGGAGACCATCGGGGAGAACTTCGGCAGGGCGGTGGCGGCCTTCGGTGACCGGGACGCGCTGGTCGACCGCACGACCGGCCGCCGCTGGACCTACGCCGCCCTGGCCGAGGAGGTCGACGCGCTCGCGCTCGGCCTTCTCGGCCTCGGCCTGGTCAAGGGCGACCGCATCGGCATCTGGGCGCCGAACTGCGCCGAGTGGACGATGACCCAGTTCGCCGCGGCCAAGATCGGGCTGATCCTGGTCAACGTCAACCCGGCGTACCGGGCGCACGAGGTGGAGTACGTGCTCAACCAGGCCGGGGTGCGGGCCCTGGTGGCCGCGGAGCGGTTCAAGACCTCCGACTACGCCGGCATGATCGCCGAGGTGCGTCCGCGCTGCCCTGAGCTGGAGCACGTCGTGCTGATCGGCCAGGACGGCTGGCGGTCGCTCATGGCGGCGGGCAGGCGGGGCGACCGGCGGGCGCTCGCCGCGGCCGAGGCCGCGCTCACCCCCGACGACCCCATCAACATCCAGTACACCTCGGGGACCACCGGCTTCCCGAAGGGCGCGACGCTGTCGCACCGCAACATCCTCAACAACGGCTTCTTCGTCGGCGAACTGTGCCGCTACACCGACGCCGACCGGGTGTGCGTGCCGGTGCCGTTCTACCACTGCTTCGGCATGACCATGGGGACGCTCGCGGCGATCAGCCACGGGGCCTGCGTGGTCATCCCCTCCCCCGTCTTCGACGCCCGGGCGACGCTCGCGGCCGTGCAGGCCGAGCGGTGCACGTCGCTGTACGGCGTGCCGACGATGTTCATCTCCGAGCTGGCCGACCCCGACTTCGCCTCCTTCGACCTGTCGTCGCTGCGCACCGGCATCATGTCCGGCTCGCCGTGCCCTGTGGAGATCATGCGGCAGGTCGTCGAGCGCATGGGCATGGTCGAGGTGACCATCTGCTACGGGATGACCGAGACCTCCCCGGTGGCCACCCAGACCCGCCCGGACGACTCGCTCGAACGCCGCGTCTCCACCGTCGGCCGCGTCGGCCCGCACCTGGAGGTCAAGGTCATCGACCCCGAGACCGGCGCGCTCGTCGCGCGCGGCCGCCCGGGCGAGGTCTGCACCCGCGGGTACTCGGTGATGCTCGGCTACTGGGAGCAGCCGGACAAGACGGCCGAATCCGTCGACCCCGACGGCTGGATGCACACCGGCGACATCGGGATCATGGACGAGGACGGCTACCTCAGCATCACCGGCCGCATCAAGGACATGGTGATCAGGGGCGGGGAGAACGTCTACCCGCGCGAGGTGGAGGAGTTCCTGTACACCCACCCCGACATCCTGGACGCCCAGGTCATCGGCGTGCCCGACGAGCGGTACGGCGAGGAGCTCATGGCGTGCCTGCGCATGCGGCCGGGCGCCGAGCCGCTGACCGCCGAGTCGCTGCGGGTGTTCTGCAAAGGGAAGCTGGCCCACTTCAAGATTCCCCGCTACGTGCAGGTCGTGGACGCCTACCCGATGACCATCAGCGGCAAGGTCCGCAAGATGGAGATGCGCGAGCGCGCCATCGACCAGCTGGGCCTGCGCCACCTCCTCGCCACCGAGCACGCCTAGGCCCACACGATCTGCCTGGCACGACGCGCGGCCTGCCTGGAAGGACGCGCGGCCGCCCGCCCTCGCGCAGGAGGTCCGGTACGAGGTGCGCCGGCATCTGGTCGTGCACGTCGCGCTGAAACTTTCACCTCCGCGCGACCGCCACTCCGCTCCTGACCTGTCGCGGAAGGCCGCTGGTCAGGCCGGGGGTGGACCGGGCCCGGCCCGTGGCGCACGATCAAGGACGGCACGGCGCGTGCCGCCGTTCCGCTCGCGGAGCCGACGCGACGACCGGTCGCGAGCGCGCCTGAAGGGGGCGCTCCGGATCCGATGGCCGGTGGTGCGCCGGCGTCGCCCGCGCGTCCGGGAGCGCCGGCTCCCGACCCTGCGATCGGAGGGCGGGCCGTCCGGAGCTCCGTCCGCCCGACGAAAGGCTCCTCATGCCCTTCCCACGTCCTCATGGGACCGTGTCGCGTGGCCTTCTGATCGCAGGCTGTGCGGCCACCGCCACGGCCGCCGTGCTCGGCGCCGGCCTGATGCCCGCCTCCGGCGCCGCCGCAGGCCCGATGCCCGCCTCCGGTGCCGCCGCGGGCAGCGCCCACAGCGCGCCGCGGGCCGGTGCGGCCGCCGCCGACACCACCCCGCCCAGTGAACCCGTCGGCCTCACCCCCCGGACCGTCTACCGCCCCGGGGTGGCGGGCCTCACCTGGACGCAGTCGACCGACAACGTCGGAATCACCGGGTACGACATCTACGCCTGGTCCTACAGCTCCCCGGTGACCGGCTCGTTCAGCCGCGTCCAGGCGAACTTCACCCACACGGCCACCCAGGTCACCGCCGACGTGATCTACCTCATGCCCGGCCGCGCCCACCTGTTCTACGTCGTTGCCGTCGACGCCGCCGGCAACAGGAGCGTGCCGAGCCTTCTCGCCATGAACAGGGCCACGGCGGAGCCGCCGAACATGACCCCGTCCCCCGGCCCGTCGTCGCCGCCCATGCCCTGGGACCTGCGCGTCTTCAACGGGCCCGCCCCTGGCTACGCGGGAATGCAGTGGGCGACCAGCGGCTCCACGTCCACGACCCACTGGCCCGTGTTCCGCCGCTCCTCCTCGCAATGGGGCCTCGGGGACGACAGCCCGCTTCCGCGCACCATGGTGAGGATCGGCGGCGAGGCGTCCTACACGTTCCAGGTGGTGGCGCGGGACGATGCCGGCAACCTCAGCAACCCGTCCAACGCCGCCACCTACCTCAACCCCTCGCCGTCGCCCTCCCCGGCCCCTTCGGCCACCCGGCGTGCGCGGCCCTGAACGGTGCGCGCCGAGGACGCGTGCGGGTGCGCGGACAGATAGTGGTGGAGGTGGCTGGAGGCTTCCAGCATGCCGGCCGCCCGTTCGGTGAGTTCGGCGGCGCGCTGTTCGACGGCCTCGCGCAGGGCGTCGCGGCTCCCCGTGCGGCGCAGGCCCTCGATGACGTCCTTGATCTGCGGCAGCGGGTAGCGTCCCTGGCGCAGCATGTGGACCATCCTCGCGTCCCGGACGTCGGCCGGGGTGTAGCGCCGGTACCGGGTGCCCGGCTCGCGGCCCGGGGTGAGCAGGCCGGCGGACTCCCACAGGCGCAGCGCGGAGGT
This sequence comes from Sphaerisporangium dianthi, assembly GCF_042654065.1. Taxonomy (NCBI): domain Bacteria; kingdom Bacillati; phylum Actinomycetota; class Actinomycetes; order Streptosporangiales; family Streptosporangiaceae; genus Sphaerisporangium; species Sphaerisporangium dianthi. Next base: position 126,929 of record NZ_JBHSFP010000014.1, read on the forward strand.
GCGCACCCCGAGCAGCGCGGCCACCTCGCCGACGCGCAGGCCCCGGCGCGACCGCGCCGACGCCTCCGAGGCCGGCTCGGACCGTTGTCCGGCGACCTCCTCGAGCGCCCGCGCCGTCGCCCGCAGCGACAGGCGCTGCCTGTGCAAGGCGGCGTGGCCCGCATCGACGAGCGCGAGCGCGCCGGCGAGATCTCCGGCGTGCAGGGTCTGCATGACCCTGCGCGCGGCGTCCCACCCGTATCCGCGGGCGAGGGCCCGGTAGGTGTGCAGGGCCGCGCGGTGCTCCTCGCCGAAACTGCGGTACCCGGCGGGCGTGCGCGGCGCCGGGGGCAGGATGCCGGTGTCGGCGTAGTTGCGCACCTGCTGGGCGGAGATGCCGGCCACCCGCGCCAGGTCGACGGGACGCAGGCGCGTCCCTCCTCCGCCGCTCATCGGTCCGCCTTCCGGTCGGGGGCCGGTCGCTCGATCAAGGCCCGGCGCCGCCTTCGCCGATCGGGCGGCCGCCGCTCCGTCTTCAGTCTGAGGGTTCACATGTCATTTGAAGGTTAGCGGAGGCCAGTGCCTGTACAGGCGGGCCTGCTCTCTGGCCAACCCTCAAGAGAGCACTTCAATGAGAAAATTGAAGGTATGAAGACGGGCGACAACGACGGCGACATACCCATGGAACCGGCCATCGAGACCTGCGGGCTGAGGATGCGCTACGGCTCGGCCGACGTGCTGCGCGGTGTCGACCTGCGCGTGCGCCGCGGCGAGGTCGTGGCCCTGCTCGGGCCGAACGGCGCCGGCAAGACGACGACCATCGAGATCCTCGAAGGGTTCCGCAGGCGGTCAGCGGGCGAGGTGCGCGTCCTCGGCACCGACCCCGACGACGGGGACGAGGCGTGGCGGGCGCGGCTCGGCATCGTGCTGCAGTCCTGGCGCGACCACGGCCGCTGGCGGGTGCGCGAGCTGCTCGACCAGCTCGGCCGCTACTACACGCCCTACGGCACGGCGGAGCGCCGGCGACCGTACGACCCGGACGAGCTGATCGGCCTGGTGGGGCTGGAGGGGCAGGCGGACGCGACCGTCGCCCGGCTCTCCGGCGGGCAGCGGCGAAGGCTCGACGTGGCCATCGGCCTGGTCGGGCGGCCGGAGCTGCTGTTCCTCGACGAGCCCACCGTGGGCTTCGACCCGCAGGCGAGACAGGACTTCCACGATCTGGTGCGGCGGCTGGCCGACCTGGAGGACACGTCGATCCTGCTCACGACGCACGACCTGGACGAGGCCGAGAGGCTCGCCGACCGCATCCTGATCCTGGTGGGCGGCTCGATCGTCGCCGACGGCAGCGCGGCCGAGCTGGCCCGGCGCGTCTCGGGCAAGGCGGAGGTGCTCTACAGCGTCGCCGGCGAGCGGCACACCGCGTCGGTGGAGGACGCCACCGGGTACGTGCGCGGGCTGTTCGAGCGGCACGGCGACGCGGTCACCGACCTGGAGGTGCGCAGGACGCGCCTGGAAGAGGTGTACCTGGCGATGGTGCGCGACTTCGAGTCCGCCGGACACGCCGCGGTCCCCGGCCCCCTGGCGGAGGTGTCCGCATGACCACCCCTCCCCCGGCCGGCGTGCGCGGCGCGCGGACGGCCGCGTTCCGCGCGGGGCTGCACCGCGCCCGGGTCGAGTTCCGTCAGAGCGCGACGAACGTCCAGGACGTGTGGGGCACCCTGTTCCTGCCGGTCATCGCCCTGATCGTGATGTACCTGCTGCGGCACAACACGGTGCCGGGCACCGGCTTCTCCCTCGGCTCGCAGTCCATCCCCGGCATCCTCGGCCTGAACGTCGTCCTCAACGGGATGGTCGCGCTGGCCATGACGCTCACCATGGACCGCGAGGACGGCACCCTGCTGCGCGCCAAGGCCACGCCGAACGGCATGATCGGCTACCTGACCGGCAAGGTGCTCAGCCGGGCCGGCATGTCGGTCGCGGGCGCGCTCGTCCCGCTGGTCCCGGCGGCGTTCCTGTTCGATGGGCTGCGACTGGGCGACGCGGCGTCCTGGCTGACGCTGACCTGGGTGCTGGCGCTCGGCATGGTGGCGGTGCTGCCGATCGGCGCGGTGCTGGGCTCCCTGTTCGAGAGCGCGCAGTCCATGGGCGTCGTCATGCTGCCGCTGATGGCTCTGATGGCGGTCTCGGGCGTGTTCTACCCGCTCACCGCGTTCCCCGGGTGGCTGCAACTGGTGGCGCAGGTCTTCCCCGTCTACTGGCTCGGCCTCGGCCTGCGCTCGGCGCTGCTGCCGGACGCGCTGGCCGCCGCCGAGGTGGGCGACTCCTGGCGGCACCTGGAAACGGCGGGCGTCCTCGGCGCCTGGGCGCTCCTCGGCTTCGTGCTCGCGCCGGCGGTGCTGCGCCGCATGGCACGCCGCGAGTCAGGGTCGGCGGTCGCCGCCCGGCGCGCCAAGGCCATGCAGCGCCCCCTGTGACCACCACGCCCTGTCCTGTCCTGCGGGCCGGATCCCCCTTCGGCCCGCCGCGGGCGACCGCCGTCCGCGTCCCGTGACGGGGCCGGTTTCTGTCGGTGGGCGTCCCTATCCTCGTGTTCCCCCTGCCCTCCCCTCCCTCGACCATGGAAGGTCCCGTTGATCTCCAGCCAGCAGGCCGGCCCCGTCCGAAACGATGAACCGCTCCGCGAGCGCGACCACTCCGCGGCGGACGGTCACGACCTCATCCAGGTGCGCGGCGCCCGCGAGAACAACCTCAAGGGCGTCTCCCTGGACATTCCCAAGCGGCGGCTGACGGTCTTCACCGGGGTCTCCGGCTCCGGCAAGTCCTCGCTCGTCTTCGACACGATCGCCGCCGAGTCCCGGCGGATGATCGACGAGACCTACACGGCCTTCCTGCAGAACTTCATGCCCAGCCGCGCCCGGCCGGACGTCGACGCGCTGCGCAACCTGAGCGCGGCGATCATCGTCGACCAGGAGCGCATGGGCGGCAACGCCCGCTCGACCCTCGGCACGGCCACCGACGCCCACACCATGTTGCGCATCCTGTTCAGCCGCATGGGCACCCCGCACGTCGGCCCGCCGGCGGCGTTCAGCTTCAACCGGGCCGAGGGCATGTGCCCCGAGTGCGAAGGGCTGGGCAAGGTCTCCGACATCGACGTCGACGAGCTGGTCGACCGCGAGCTGTCGCTGGACGACGGCGCGGTCAAGGTGCCCGGTTTCGGGGTCGGCACCTGGTACTGGCAGCTCATGGCCCAGTCCGGCATGTTCGACCCGGCCGTCAAGCTGAAGGACTACACCCCCGCCCAATGGGAGGACTTCCTGCACAAGCCCGTCACCAAGGTGAAGATGGGCACGCACAACGTCACCTTCGAGGGGCTGATCCCCAAGGTCCGGCGGCTCTACCTCGCTAAAGACCGCGAGTCGATGCAGGCCCAGGCGCGCGCGTTCGCCGACCGGGCGGTCAAGCTCGTCGGCTGCCCGGCCTGCGGCGGGGCCCGGCTGAACGAGGCCGCCCGGTCGGCGGTGATCGGCGGCCGCACCATCACCCAGTGCTCCGCCATGCAGATCAGCGACCTCGCCGAGTTCGTGCGCGCCATCGGCGACCGCTCGGTCGGCCCGATGCTCGACACTCTCGCCGAGACCCTCGACTCCCTGGTCGAGATCGGCCTGGGGTACCTCAGCCTCGACCGCGAGTCCTCCACCCTGTCCGGCGGCGAGGCCCAGCGCGTGAAGATGGTCCGCCATCTCAGCTCCAGCCTGACCGACGTCACCTACGTCTTCGACGAGCCCACGGCCGGGCTGCACCCGCACGACATCCAGCGCATGAACGACCTGCTGCTGCGGCTGCGCGACAAGGGCAACACCGTCCTGGTGGTCGAGCACAAGCCCGAGACCATCGCGATCGCCGACCACGTGGTCGACCTCGGGCCGGGCGCCGGCGCGGCGGGCGGCGAGGTGTGCTTCGAGGGCGACGTCGAAGGGCTGCGCGCGTCCGGCACGCTGACCGGCCGTTACCTCGACCATCGGGTCGAGCTGCGTGAGAAGGTCCGCGCTCCCGCCGGGTGGCTGCCCGTCACCGGCGCCTCCCTGCACAACCTGCGGGACGTCAGCGTCGACATCCCGCTCGGCGTGCTCACGGTCGTCACCGGCGTCGCCGGGTCGGGCAAGAGCTCGCTGATCCACGGGTACGTGGCCGGGCGCGAGGGCGTGGTCGTCGCCGACCAGTCGCCGATCCGCGGCTCGCGCCGCAGCAACCCCGCCACCTACACCGGGGTGCTCGACCCGATCAGGACGGCGTTCGCCAAGGCCAACGGCGTCAAGCCCGGGCTGTTCAGCGCCAACTCCGAAGGGGCCTGCCCGGCCTGCAAGGGCATCGGCCTGATCTACACCGACCTGGCGATGATGGCCGAGGTCGCCTCGGTGTGCGAGCAGTGCGAGGGCAAGCGCTTCACACCCGAGGTCCTGACGTACCGGCTGCGCGGCAGGAACATCAGCGAGGTCCTCGCCATGCCCGTCGCCGAGGCCCGCGAGCTGTTCCCCACCGGGCAGGCACGGGTGGTCCTCGACCGCCTGGCGGCCGTGGGCCTCGGCTACCTCGGCCTCGGCCAGCCGCTCACCACCCTGTCCGGCGGCGAGCGCCAGCGGCTCAAGCTCGCCATCCACATGGCGAAGAACGGCACGACCTACGTCCTGGACGAACCGACCACCGGCCTCCACCTGGCCGACGTCGACCAGCTTCTCGCCCTGCTCGACCGCCTGGTCGACGACGGCAACACCGTCATCGTCATCGAACACCACCAGGCCGTGATGGCCCACGCCGACTGGATCATCGACCTCGGCCCCGGCGCCGGCCACGACGGTGGCCAGATCGTCTTCTCCGGCCCCCCGTCCGAACTCACCACCAAGGCCGACACCCTCACCGCCGCCCACCTCCGCCTCTACACCGGCGAACGGTCCTAGGACCGCCCCGGCACCTTGCGATGAGACGGGACTCTCACGCGCTCTCCTCGCACGGGTCCGCCCCCGCGGGTCCCGGCGAGTCGATGTCCGATGAGGTTCGCTGGTGGACGTACCGCTACGCAGGTAAGGAGATGTCACGCCGCCGTAGATGGGAGGGGTCGGTCTCCGACGCTCAGAGGTCTGTGAGGCCGCCTGATCCGAGGAGGAGACCATCCTGCTCCGCAGGACGACGACGTTCGCGGCGATATCGATACGGGGCTCACATGGACTGATCCATCACTCGCGTGCGCTCCTTCGTGGTCTCGTCGGCGATCGTTTCGCCTACTACGCTCGGCGAGGATCGCTTGATGTTGATGTCGCAGCGATTGACGCACAAATGCTGTGTCAGCGCAGCTCGGTCGAGCGTCGATCGGGACGTTCTCGCTGGTGAGGGCTCTGCGGCGAATTTTTCGGACCGGTTCGGTCCGAAGGATGGTGGCTATGAGCGAGGTTGCGCGGATGGGCGAGAGGGAGTTGACGCCGAGGCGGTTGTTCGCCGTGCGGCTGGCCGAGCTGCTGGAGCTGGCCGCTGATCTGCCGGTGAAGAGTCTGGTCGGTGAGGTGAATCGGCGGCGGCCTGCCGGACGGGGGCGGCCGGTGAGCGGGCCGCGGATCAGCGATTGGAAACGCGGTCGCCATCTGCCGGAGTCGGAGGCGGCGTTCCTGGTGATGGTCCAGGTGCTCGTGGAGCATTGCCGACGTCTGCGGGTGCCGCCTGGGCAGGTGAGCGCGGGGCTGCTGGATGAGAAGCAGTGGCGGCGATGGTTGCGCGAGGCTCGGTCGTCTCCGCCCGATCCGGTGGTCGTCGAACCGGTCGGGGCCAAGAGGGCCCCCGCCGAGACGAACGGGACGAAGGACGCCCCCGCTGAGGCGAACGAGGCGAAGGAGGCCGCCGCCGAGGCGAACGAAGCCGCCGAGGCGGCCGAGCTGGTCCATCGGTGGGCCGGCGGGTGTCCCTATCCGGGGTTGGCGGCGTTCGAGCAGGATCAGGCGCGGGTGTTCTTCGGCCGGGAGAGGTTGACCGCGCAGTTGGTGGACGCGCTGGCCAACCGGTTGGATCGTCCGGGGATTCTGGTGGTGGCCGGGGCGTCGGGGGCGGGTAAGTCCTCGCTGGTGCACGCGGGGTTGTTGCCGGCGTTGGCCGGTGGGGGGTTGAGCGCCGAGTCTGCCGGGTGGCCGGTGGCGGTGCTGCATCCGACCGCCACGCCGTGTGACGAGCTGGCGCGGGTGCTGGCCGCGGTGGCCGGCGCCGACCCGGCCCCGATCCGGCAGGAGCTGCGCGGTGCGCCGCAGCAGGCGCACACCGTGGTGCGTGACGCGGTGGTCACCCGTGCCCGTGCCCGTGCCTTGGCCGGTGGGCCGGCCACCAGCAGCGGTGAGCGGCTGGTGCTGGTGGTGGATCCGTTCGAGCGGGTGTTCACCCTGCCGGAGGATGCCGAGTCCGGTGGCGCGGGGTGGGCCGAGGGGCAGCGGGCGGATTTCATCGCGGCGTTGCACGCGGCGGCGACCCGGCCGTGCGGGCCGGACGGCGAGCCGGCGGCGTTGGTCATCGTGGTGGTGCGCAGCGACTTCCTCACCGACTGCGCGGCCTACCCGCAGCTGGCCGACGCGGTGCGGGACGGGTTGTTTTTGGTCGGGCCGATGAGCGGGCCGGAGTTGCGCCTGGCCCTGACCGGTCCCGCCGAGCAGGCCGGGGTGGAGATCTCCCCGGCGCTGGTGGACACCATCCTGGGTGATCTACCGGCCTCTGCGGGTGAGGGCCGATACGAGCTGGGGGCGCTGCCGCTGCTGTCGGAGGCGATGCGGGTCACCTGGAAACACCGCGAAGGCGACAGGCTGACCAGCCGCAGCTACGGACTGTCGGGCGGGGTCGCCCACGCCATCCAGACCAGCGCCGAGACCGTGTACACCGCGCTGCCCGCCCGCCGGCAGGCCGTCGCCCGGCAGGTGTTCCACCGGCTGACCAAGCTCACCGCCGACGGGCGGGCCGTCCGCCGGCCCATGCCCTACCAGCGCCGGCCCGTTCCGCAACCCGGCACCCTCGCGCCGGTCGGCGCCGGTCGGCCGGCTGAGCAGCAGGAGGGGATCGATCGGTGCGATGTCGAGCAGGTGGTGGAGGCGTTCGCCGCGCAACGGCTCATCGTGGTCAGCGAGCAGACCGCGGAGATCACCCACGACTCCCTGCTGCACGCCTGGCCGCGGCTCGCCGGGTGGCTGCGGCAGGACCCCGCCGACCAGGCCCTGTACCACCGGTTGCTGGAGGACGCCGAGGACTGGGCCCGCAACCAGCGTCGCGCGTCGTTCCTGTACCACGGTGAGCGCCTGACCTCGGTCCTGGACGCCCGGCCGCACTGGCAGGCCCACCCCGACCGCTACCCCGCCCTGCCCGAGACCGCGCGCGGGTTCCTGGACGCCGCCATCACCGCGCGCAAACGCGCCACGCTGCTGCGCCGCACCGTGACCGCCGCCCTGGCCGTGTTGCTGGTCGTCGCCCTGGGCGCGGCGGGCATCGCCATCGAGGCCCAGCGCGACACCAGCGGCCAGCGCGATGTGGCCCTGTCCCGCCGGCTGGCCGCCCGCAGCGAACTGCTCACCGGCGGCGACCCCGCGCTGTCCGCGTTGCTGGCGGCGACGGCCTGGCGGATCAGCCCCACCCCCGAGGCCCGCGCCGCCATGCTCAACATCCTCAGCCGCCCCCAGCGCGCCGTCCTTGCCTCCCCCTTCCGTCCGATCTCCGCGGTGGCATTCGGCTCAGACGGGCGGACAGTGGCCACCATCGGCGACGGCCTGACGCGACTGTGGGACGCCAAGACCCGCAAACTGATCGGCACCTCTCTCCCCGGATACAAGGGCTGGGTCTCCTCGATGGCCTTCAGCCCCGACCGGCGAACCCTGGCCATCGGCGACAACGGCACGGTGCGGTTGTGGGACGTCACCACGCGCACGCCCCTCGGCGGCCCGTTCACCGCCGGCGAGAACGCCGTCACCTCTCTCTGCTTCAGCCCCGACGGAAAGACCCTGGCCACCGGCGGTTTCCACGGCACCGTGCGATTGTGGGACGCCGCGACCCGCACTGCCATCGGTGCTCCGCTCACCGCCCACAAGGACGCCGTCACCGCACTGTCCTTCAGCCCCGACGGACAGACCCTGGCCACCGGCGGTTTCCACGGCACCGTGCGATTGTGGGACGCCGCGACCCGCACTGCCATCGGCGGTCCGCTCACCGGTCACACCAAGGCGGTCACCGCGATCTCCTTCAGTGCCGACAGGCAACTGCTGGCCAGCAGCGGCCTGGACGGCGTGGCGCGACTGTGGCAGGTCAGAACGCGCACACCGATCAAGCTTCCGCTCCCCGTCCACCCCCGCGGCGACTTCTCCATCGCCTTCAGCCCCAGAGCGCCGTCGATCCTGGCCATCGGCGGCGGTGACGGCACCGTGCGGTTATGGGACACCGCGACCCGCACACCCATCGGCACGCCGCTCACCGGCCACATCAACCGGGTGGCCTCGATCGCTTTCGGTCCAGACGGACGGACTCTGGTCACCACAGGTGAGGACAGAACCGTGCGCTTGTGGGACGTCAGACCCCACACCTCCATCGGGACTCCGCGCACCGATCACCCCGACTTGGGCACCTCGGTCGCCTTCAGCCCCGACGGACAGACCCTGGCCACCGGTGGCGGCGACGGCGCCGTGCGGTTATGGGACACCGCGACCCGCACCCCCATCGGCACGCCGCTCACCGGCCACACCGACGCGATCACCTCGATCGCCTTCGGCCCCGACAGCCGGACCTTGGCGACCAGCAGCTTCGATGGCACAGCACGAGTGTGGAACACAAGGACCGGCAGGGTCGTCGGTGCGCCGCTGGCCGGCCACACCTACCTGGCCACCTCGGTCGCCTTCAGCTCGGATGGACAGACCGTGGCCACCAGCGGCAAGGACGGCAGCGCGCGACTGTGGGATGCCCGGACCGGTGAGCCCATCAGTGCCCCGCTCGTCGACAGCGAGTACAACACCTGGTCCGTCCTGAGCCCTGATGGACAGATCCTGGCCAGCATCAGCCGGGAAGGCACCGTCCGGCTATGGCAGGTCAAGACGCGCACCCCCATCGGCGCCCCGCTCGCCGGCCACACCAACCGGGCCACCTCGGTCGCCTTCAGCCCTGACGGGCAGACCCTGGCCACCGGCGGCGAAGACGGCACGGTGCGGCTATGGCAGGTCAAGACGCACACCCCCATCGGCGCCCCGCTCGCGGGCCACACCGACGCGATCACTTCGATCACCTTCAGTCGCAACGGACAGACCCTGGCCACCAGCGGCACGGACGGCACCGTGCGCCTGTGGGACACCGCGACCAGCACTCCCATCGGCGCTCCCCTCGCGGGCCACACCAACCGGGTCACCTCGCTCGCCTTCAGCCCCGACGGGCAGACCCTGGCCACCAGCAGCGACGACGGCACAACGCGGCTATGGGATGTAGGCATGCCCAAAAATCTGCTCGCAGCCGTCTGCGCGATTCCCACCCGTCCCTTCACCCGCACCGAATGGGCCCAATACGTATCAGAGGTGAACTACCGACCAGTGTGCCCCTGAACCCTGAAACGGGCGACGCCACCAACGACCTTTACCCCATGCCCGCAAGCCCACCACCGCCCCTACGCCCAAGCGCGACATGCCCGCCCCACCGCCCGGCAGCAACACAGGCCATGTGCGATAACGGCACTACGGCTGTTCAGCGCCAACTCCGAGGGGGCCTGCCCGGCCTGCAAGGGCATCGGCCTGATCTACACCGACCTGGCGATGATGACCGAGGTCGCCTCGGTATGCGAGCAGTGCGAAGGCAAGCGCTTCACCCCCGAGGTCCTTGCCGACCACCGGCCTCCATCTGGCCGACGTCGACCAGCTTCTCGCCCTGCTCGACCGCCTGGTCGACGAACACCACCAGGCCGTGATGGCCCACGCCGACTGGATCATCGACCTCGGCCCCCGGCACCGGCCACGACGACGGCCAGATCATCTTCTCCGGCCCCCATCCCACCTCATCACCACCGCCCCACCCTCACCGCCGAACACCTTCGCCTCTACACCGGCGAACACGGCGAAGCCGGCGTTGGGCCGGCCTGATCGCCACCGCTATCACCGCCCGCAAACCCTTCCAGCGCCTTGACAGCACCACCCCGTCCCGACAACCCCCCGGAGGAGACCACCCGGACCCGTGGAACGCCGCCACCCGACGCGACAGTCGGGCAACGAGCATGGACACCCGCGAAAAACAAGATCGGGTGCGGTCACTACACGACCAGAGCCCACTCATGAAGGACCGACGGCTATCCCGACGATATCAAGCGTCAACCTGATAGGCCGTCCAAGGCATATACGTGCAATCAGTTGGCGCTCTGCCCTCGCAGGCCGGGCAGAGCGCCAACTAGTATGAACTATCCTAGTTTGTCAGTAGTCGGCGATCGTCCAAGTGTAGCTTCCGTCGCCGTGGGCATAGAATCGGATTTCGAAGCTATCGTAGCTTTCGATATCGTTTACGCCACCTCCACCCCCAGGGCCTGAAATTTGCCCGCCAGGAAGCTTTCTCCCGACGTAGACCATTGTCTTTCTGAGATAGCCGCTCTTATAGCCCCACGTACTAAAGCTGTAATAGCCTTCTTGGCGAACGCTGGCAGCCGCGATCACACCATTACGCAGACCTCTAACATAAGGGCTGAAAGCCTTGAAGCTGGCGACTTTCTTCGTCTTCTTATTGTACGAGAACCTGAAAGACTGGCCTACCGTGTAGCTTGACCCCAGCCAGCCGGCCACGAAGTTGGCATCGGCATAGCAGGGGCTGGCACTGCACTTTCCATTGCCCGATTTTCCACGACCATCAAGGTCATTGTGGTTCACCGGGTCGCCGACACCATATTCATACGGATTGGCATTACCACCGATGATCGAGTCAACAGAAAGGAACCGCCCTGTAGCCGGGTTGTACAGCCTTACACCCATGAGGATGAGGCCACCCATGGCGTCACTGGAACGCTGGAATCCGCCGAGCCATCCGTAGCGCGCAGGATTGGTTACATTGTCACCTCGAGGAGTGCCATATTCGGTCTGCTCGAAGTAAGCGCTGACACCGGAACCCAGCCGATCAGCAGTAGCGACCAGGTCGCCATGCGGATTGGTGAGTTGCAGGGTAAGAGCGCCATTACTAGCCAGCGTTGCGCTCAACCCATTGAACCCGGCGATATTGCGGGTCCAGCCTCCGTTTGCCTCATCGATCCATGCAGGAGAATCACCACTATCGGCGTAGTGGTTGGTGGTGGTGCCAGAGGCGAACTGACCGTTTGAAGTTGTGGACTCCAGCCGACCCAGCGGGTCGAGGGTGAAGGTCTTGGTGGTGTACTCCTGAGTGAGCTCGGCCACCATGTCATTGGCGAAGTATCCAACCGTCACATCCGCGCCGCTTGTATGCGATCCGGGCACCTGCGTGGTGCGCCCAAAATCGTCATAAACATACCCGGCATTGGTAATCCGGTCGGCACTGTCATATGTGTACGATTTTACAGTAGGCGTGGTTGCGGTGGAACAGCTCTTATCCGCGGCTGCCGGATAGGTAGTGAGGCTCGTTCGATTCGTATCGACACTGAATGCGTAGGCGCGGGTCGTGCAAGACCCAGAGTATGTGTCGGCGACCCGGGTGAGTCGACTGGCGCCATCGTATCCAAACACCTGATCACCTGCCGGTCCGGTCCGCGTGGCGACTCGTCCGCTGGCGTCGTAGTTGATCCTGTAGTCGAGCCAGGTGGAGGTGTTTCGGGTGTAATTCAGATTGGTCTCTTGCCCAGCAGTGTCATACCGGCTCGTGGCGGTAAGACCGCCCGGGTAGACCTGCTTGATCAATTGACCGTTCGCATCATAGGAGCCGTAAAAGACGTGCGTACTGGCGGTGATGCTAGTCGGAAGGCCGCGCCGCTCAACCCGTCCGTCAGCGTCGTTTCCGTCATATCCATAAGTGGTCGTACCCTTACCGTCCGCGATTGAGGCGATGCGACCGACCGCGTCATACGTGGTCGTGGCGACATTCTCGGTGGCATCAGTTTGAGATGTAACGCGGCCGAGAGCATCGTAGGTCGTGGTAGTCGACTCGGCGCTGGTCGCCACTATTGCCAGGAAACCGTTCGCCGCGTTGTATGTGTAGGTGACATCCGGAACCGCTGTTCCACCAGCGGTTGCCGGGGACACGGACAAAGCGGTGGTGGTGGGGCGTCCGGCGGCATCGTAGGTCGCCGACGAGGTGCGCACGGCAGTGCCGTTGTCCTCGATCGTCTGCTTCAACTGCCCGTAATAGTCGTACGCATACGTGGTAGTCGGTAAAGCTTTGCCGGCCGGTTGACTCGCCGATGCCGAGCGACACAGAAGTCCAGCCCACTGCGGCTTGCTTCCACACGCGGAAATGCTGTTGGCGCCCGCGGTGTAGTAGGTGGTAACTGTCGTACCGGCGTCTGTGCCGCTTGACGCCGGCATCCGCCTCTCGATCTCTCGACCGGCACTGTCGTAACGGGTCTTTCGAACGATGTCCGCGCCTCCGGACACGACCTTAGTTTGGCTTGTTGAGAGGTACAACTGCCAACCTGTCGTGTCGCCAGCCACAATGGCATCGTAGCCAGTCTTGAATTTCTGCACATCCGCGCTGCCGACGGAAGCGGTGCCGTCCAGGATTACGGGCGTGGTCGTGGTCGTGGTGACCAGGCCGGCGCCCACACGGTCGGCAGGCGCCCCCTCATCGTAGGTGTATTCGGTCCGGAGACGGGCCGAATACACGACCTGGCCAGAGGCCAATGTGATTCGATGAGCCGGTCCGGTGGTCGTGAGGACATCACCTTTAGAGTCATAGGTGGCGATGGAGGCAAGTGCGTCAGCGCGATCCGCTGAACTCGACATGCCGGAGACAACTGCATCGGTGTCTATGCTTGGCGCTAGCGCCTGCGCACGATTTCCCGGCGACAGTTGCCATATATTGTTTCCATCGTTGTCGTATCGGGTGGCTGAAATCTGCCAGGCCCCCGCTCCGTAGCTTGCGGTATCAACCATCCGGCCATTTACATCGAGATAGGCCAGAGTCGCGTACGGGTAGTCGTCGGTACTCGGCGTGTATGCTCCCGAGCCATTGCGGGAGGGGACACGCGAAGGGGGGAACAACGCCGTGCCGACACGCGGCAGGTCGACCGTTTGGGCCCACGTGGCGGTCTTGGCACTGGTCAGGTCGATCGGTGCGCTGCCACCGATGGGCAAATCATAGGCGACAGCCTGGGTGAGTTCGCCCTGAGGGCTGGTCCGGCTCACGTGCGCGAGCCTGCCCCCACTGTCGTACGCGATGGTCCACGGTGCCAGGCCTGGTGGGGTGATCTGAGAGATCCGGCCATCGCCGTTGTAGTAGTACATCGTGCTCAGGCTGGTACGCGGATCTGTGACCGTCCGCAGGTGACCGATTGAGTCGTACGCGTACAAAGCCATGACTGTGGTCTTCATGGCAGAGGTGGCCGAGTCGTATGCGATGAACGAAATCGAGGACACCTGACCACTGAAGTTCCCCCAACCGGAGCCGACCCCGGTCGCGGTCGTGGTGGACGCATAAGTGACTTCGAGCGCCTTGCAACCCGCGGCAAACGCGGTCGAGCAATCCACCCCACCGGCTAACGGTGCCAGGATTCGGGTCACGCGGCCCTGGCCGTCGTAGCGGTAGGTCGTGGTGTTCTCTGTGCCTGGCTCGTCGATCGAAGTCACATTCCACACGTTGTTGGCCAAATTGAAGATCGTCTTCACTCCGGCGCTGCTCGTGTGGGTGAAACGGGTGGTGGAATCCTTAACGACGGTCGACCCGTCGGTTGCGTCGCCGGTTCCCTTGTAGGTGCCGTCGCTCTGGACTGTGTAGGTCAGCTGAGCGCCGTCGGACCCGACGAACAGGACATATCCATCAGCCGAGTGGTCAGCGAAGGTCAGTGCTGATACCTCGGAGGACCCAGCGGGCAGGGATGCCGTCCAGCCTGGCCCGAACACGCTCGAGCTCGTGGGGGCCAGGGTTGTGTGTCCGCGACCGACCGACAGTCCGTAAGCCGATACGTCGGCAGCGGAGACGGAGTAATCCCCGGTAAGCAGTGAGACCTCGCCCGGACCAAGCGAGTGCGTGGCGTAAGAGGAGCCGAAGGCGGTCCTTTCCAATGTGAACTGCACCGCCTTGGAGCACTGCTCGTCGGCCCCGACGAAACAGGCGCGCACATCGACCGGGCCGTCCCCCCGCGAGGCGAGGGTGGTGGCCGCGTTCCAGGTCAGGTCGGCGAAGTCCTTACTGGTGTCACTGCGGGTCTGCGGCCAGCCCGAAATCGGGCTGGGCATGCCGGGCACGCTCACATTCGCAGGGGGAATGTCCACCCAGTCACCGCCGTCAAGATCGGAGCGGTACTGGTAGCGGACAGCCGAATACTCCAGCTTCGCCCGGGACGCCAGGGTGATCGCGGCCTGGATGCGGTCGTCCTGGGTGGGCTTCGTTACTTCACCGACTCCGACGCCGAAGGTGTAGGTGGCGTCGGCCGAGGAGGTCCCGGAGGCGCCAGTAGCACGGACGGTCAGCGTGTGCCAGCCCTCGTTCGGGTCGATGCTGATGGCCGCCGGATCACCGGTCACCGTAGTCGACTGGAGCGCGCTCTCCAATTGCCAGGTGTACCCGGTGACGTTCGCCGATGGCGAGTCGAGTGTGCAGGTCGTGGGTCCGCTCTGGTTGGCTGTCCACACATTGGCCGGGTAGCCCGCGCAGGAGAGGGCGGGTGGCTGCGGGACGCTGGTGTCGACTGTAAGGTCCTGCCAGGCGGAATAGGCGGAGTAGGTCGTGCCGTCGTTGGCTCGGGCCCGCCACTTGATCTGCTGGCCGTCGGCTAGCGTGCCCGCTGGGATTACTACCGAGGCCTCACTGCCGGCCGCGACGTTGGTGGCTGTGCCGGTCCAGATGATGCTCCCGCTGCGCTGCACTTCGAACTGGCCGGTCAGTCCACCCCCGTCGGCGTCCTTAAGCTGGGCGTGCAGGGTCGGAATGAGCGAGTTGGTACGGGCGGCGACAAACGGGCTGACGGACAGCGCCCCAACGGTGGGCGGAACAGTGTAGGTCACGATGAGCTTGGGCGGAAAGTTGAACTCCACCGTTTCCTCTGAGGTGGAGTAGACCCAGTAGCTGGAGGTCGTGCCCTCGGTGGGGGCGCGTAGCACTAGGCCGTTGTTGGCGGTGGTACCGGCCGCCCACTTCTTGACGATGTTGGTGATGTTCCAGTTCATGTAGCCCAAGCCACACGTTCCGGCGATGTAGCCCTGGGAGCCCTCCGTGGACAGCGCCGCGTCGGTGGCAATGCTGGTCGGCTGCGCGGTCCAGGTGATCGTGTTCGGGTCCCATGCGCTGGTGATCTGCCGGACCTGGATGCCGCCGCCCACGTTGGGGCCGCAGGCGGGTGCGTCCATGTTCCGCATCGTCAGCCTGGCCGAGGTGATCGTGGACGGCAGACCGCTGGTGTTGAATTTCAGGTAGCCGCGGCTCTTCTCGCTGCCGGTGTCGGTGCCGACCTTCATGAACGGGCCGGTTGCGTTCGCACCGAAGATGTTGCTGACCCCCGCATCGGTGTTGATCGGCAGGACCACGGTGGGGTCTACCGTGACGGGGTATTGGGTGGCCGGGTCAGCGAGGAAGTCGGCGTCCGGCTTGAGCACCAGCGCCTGCTTACCGCCCCTGACGACGAGGTCGCCCGTGATCGCGCCGGGCTTGCCGCGCTCGCCGCGCCGACTGTGGAACCCGGCCTTGCCAGGAGTGCCGGCGCTCCACATGGCTGGCTCGCTTGCCCGAGCGCGGATCTTGCCCGACTTGCCGGTCAGCTCCAGGCGTCCGTCGGCCGTCTTGCTGAGCGTCAGGCCCTTGGTGGTGATCGGGATGGTGAACTCCGCCGGGCCGGTTGGCCGGGTCCGCAGTACGATGTCGTGCCGGACGCCGGTCGGGGATGTCGTCACGACCAGATCGATCCCGGGGCCGCCAGCGTCGGTGTAGGTGGCGACGTTGTCCTTGACCGTCGGCTTCGGGAGCGTGGAAGGCCACGACAGCGCCACGGACTCACCTTCGCCGCGGGTCAGTTTGGCGAACGGGTGGTCGCCGCCTTCCGAGACCTCGATGTCGGCCTTGGCTACGCGCGGCTTGAGCAGGCCGTTGACTTCGGTCAGTCGGGCATCGACCGGCAACCACTTCCCGTCCCGCAGAACGCGGGCCACACCGCTGGTCGACTCGGTGGTGAAAGTACCGTTCCCGTCCGCATAAGTGACACTCGATTCGGTGGTCTCCCCGCTGATCAGAACGGGACTCTTCTGTAGCCGTGCGGCAAGGGCTGCCGACACGCGATCCGGTCGTTCGACCACCTTCTCGGGAGCCGGGGCAGCGCTCGTCGCGGTTGCTGTTGTCGCCGACGACGGAATTGCGGAAGCCGTCGACAAAGCCATGGTCACCACCATGGCTACGGCTCCCGCCCGCAGAAGCCCCCGCCGAGGCTTGATGGGTAAGAACGTCATTATCTCTCCACAGGTCGCAAAACGGACTCTTCCGTGGAGGACGGTAGCGGCGATCGGCACATTTACAGCACATTTGCGACACATCGCCGATAAGGCTTTCTCGGTGGCTTTCACGTGATCTTTCGGTATCCGAAGTGGGTGAGCCGGAGGGCTCACGGGCGATGTCGCTGACGGAGCATCCTCCCGGGCCGAGGATGCTGCCGCGCACGCTGACGCACCCAATGGGCCTGCCGTTTACACCCAGGCCGACGTGCAGCTCGGCAAGAACTTCCCTCGGTCATCGCGCCCACGCCCATCGCCGTCGGCGTCTGCATGCAGATCGCGGACTTCGTCGGCGTCGGCCGGGTAAGAGCAGGTTCGCTGGTCCAGCTCGTCGCCGTCGGCCTGGGTCGGGATCCAGCGCAGCGTGCCTCCGCTGGGCGGGCGGAAGGCCGGAGGTGTGGTGACATGTCCGCGTATCTATCTGAATAGCATGGGACATGGCCACAGAAATCCATCTGTCCAGATCATGTCGCCGAAAAGACGTCATCACGCGAACCCATCAGCGACCACGCCTGAGGTGGAACATGCTCCGCTGCCGGCTTCCCGCCGAAGGAAGCGTCCATATTGAGAATTTCATTGTGCAGTCGTTGCAGCGCCAAGGCTGGTTCGACACCGAACTCCTCTGCCAACCCAAGACGCAGACGGTTGTAGACCTCAAGCGCTTCAGGTATACGGTTGCTACGGTGCAAAGCGAGCATGAGTTGCGCATGCGACCGCTCTCGCAGCGGGTGGAGGCGTGTCCAGGAAAGCAGTTCGCCGATAACCTCGGCGTGTCGCTCCATCATAAGCCGTACGTGAAAAAGGTCCTCAGTCAGCGTATTGAAGTCTTCGATGAGCCGGTCATGCCACGCCGCCAACTCGTCATCACAGGCCAGTTGCTGAAGAGGTTCACCTCGCCACAGCTTATGAGCTGCCTCGAAATCATGTAACGCCAACGCGTATCTACCCTGGGAAAGCGCGTTCCGTCCCTGGAAAACCAAACTCTCGAGAATTATGGAGTCCAACTCGCTGTCCGCTACTTGTAAGACGTATCCGCCGAGTTCGGTGCTCAGCCGTCGCTGCGGCAGCAGGCGCCGTAACTGAGTGATGTAAGTTTTGAGATTGCTTACAGCAGAGTTAGGCGGCCTCCCATTCCATAGCCGGTCGAGCAGCCAGTCCGTCCGGACCAGACCGTTCCGGCGTAGTAAAAGAAGCGCGAGCAGGTGAAGGTGCTTGCCGCGCGTCAAGCGAATCGGGTGACCGGTATCATCGGTGACCCCTATACGGCCCAAGACGTTGAACTCCACGTTGCTCCTCTGAAAAATGTCGTCAGACGGGTTGGCCTGCCTATAGGTCATCTCGGGGCGGGGCGCCGGCGGAGAGGGCGAAGCGGCTTTGCCTTTAACCTCGTCCGCCGACTCCGCGTCCGCGGGCATCACCACCGGAGCCACAGACACCCGCGACCGCGGCCGTCCCCTTGGAAGGTCAACCTGTCCAGTGCCCGGCCTCGGCCATTGAGGAGCGGCACGCACAGTCGGCTTGGGCGGATCTTCAATGCCCTTGGGTATCAGCTTCGGCGCTACCGGACGCCCGCCCACGCTCCACTCCAAAGTTGATGACGATGTCTCTGCGTGTATCTCTCTTAAGCTGTTCGCAGCCATTGTTACGCTGATTGACCTGTTGAGACGATCATCAACGACTCTCAGGAGGAGGTTGTTGATGATTTCTGCACAGTTCTTGTCAATTCGTGCAGAGGTCGGGCAAGGCCTCTGCGATCTTGAGCGGAGCTCCTGCCCGTAACTTGACAGGCAAGAGCCCTGCAGCCCTGTAAACCGCCTGTCGATCAAGAACGGTTGGTAACCGGGTCACGGGCTGTGAACGACAGACTTCGAGCATCTTCGGCATGCCGGAAGTACGGTGAAGGTTAGCGACGGCCCATCCCGCCCGGAGAAGACCTGGCGGGTTGCCTGAGCACCGAGCACGTCGTGGGCATCGAGTCGCAAGCTCGCCGAACTGACTGTCGCCGACGTGGTCGAGTATCACGGCGATATCGATGGCAGGTTTACTGGATCGGCTCATCTGTTCCTCGCTTGTGCTCCCTTCGTCGTCTCCTCAGCGACCGTTTCGCCTACTACGCTCAGCGAAGGTCGCTTGGTGTTGATGTCCCGTGATTGACGCATGGGTGCTGTGTCGGTGGGGCTCGGTCGAGTGCCGATCGGAGTGTTTTCGCTGGTGAGGACTTTGGCGTGGGCTTTTCGGACCGGTTCGGTCCGAAAAGTGGCGGCTGTGTGCGGGGGCCGGGTGAGGCGGAGTTGACGCCGAGGCGGTTGTTCCCGCGCGACTGGCTGAAGTGCTGGAGTTGGCCGCTGATCTGCCGGTGAAGAGCTCGGTCGGTCAAATGCGCCGGCGGCGGCATCCTGGGCGGGAGCGGCTGGTGAGCGGGCGACCTGCCGGCGTCGTTGCGGTCGAGGAGGCCGAACAGTTCGCTCTCGTGGAGGGTGAACGAGACGTCGTCGGCCGCCACCTGCCGTCCGTATACCTTGTGCGGATCGGTGATCTCGATGATTTCCATGCGGCCGACGGTGGGAAGCGCGGCGTGGCGGGCGGAATGCGTCTGCGGCCCCGGCGGAGGTGTACCTAAGTTCACCTTGGAACGGGCATCACAGCCACTGCGGGCCAAGCGCCGGGTGTCACAGACTTGGTGCCGTGATCCTCCGGACGGTGGCCGGATTCGGGCTCGCTCTGACGCTGCTCGCCCTGGCCGTGGTGAACGCGGTGATCGGCGCGCCGGCCCTGCTGTCGATCTGGCTGTGCTTCGGCTTCGGCCTGGTCGTCCTCTTCCCGGCCACCGTCCGCCTGCTCCGCCGCCGCGCCCCTGGGGGGCGGCTGGTTGCCGCTGTTCCCACAGGGGTTGGTCGCGGCGGGCTTCGAGATTCTCCGCGCCGACGAGCGGAGCCGGTTCCTGGCGCTCTACTTGCCCGAGGCGCTCCGGTGGCACTGTTGCAATGCTGATCAGGGCGACTGATCGACGCATAGGTGTTGTGTCGGTGCGGCTCGGTCGAGTGTCGATTTGAACGTCTCGCTGGTGAGAGCTTTCTGACGGCTCTTTCGGACCGGTCGGTCCGAAAGGTGAGGGAGATGTGCGGGGGTTGGAATGGGTGAGGTGGAGTTGACGCCGAGGCGGTTGTTCGCTGCGCGGCTGGCCGAGCTGCTGGAGCTGGCCGCTGATCTGCCGGTGAAGAGTCTGGTCGGTGAGGTGAATCGGCGGCGGCCCGCAGGGCGGGGGCGGCCGGTGAGCGGGCCGCGGATCAGCGATTGGAAACGTGGTCGCCATCTGCCGGAGTCGGAGGCGGCGTTCTTGGTGATGGTCCGGGTGCTCGTGGAGCATTGCCGACGTCTGCGGGTGCCGCCTGGGCAGGTGAGCGCGGGGCTGCTGGATGAGGAGCAGTGGCGGCGATGGTTGCGCGAGGCTCGGTCGTCTCCGCCTGATCCGGTGGCGGCCGATCCGGCCCGCGCGAGGGAGACCCCCGCTGAGGCGATCGGGGCGGGGGAGGCGGCTGGGGCGGCGCTGGAGGCCATCCAGGCGAGGGAGGCCGAGGAGGCGGCCGAGGTGGTCAACCGGTGGGTCGGGGAATGTCCGTATCCGGGGTTGGCGGCGTTCGAGCAGGATCAGGCGCGGGTGTTCTTCGGCCGGGAGAGGTTGACCGCGCAGTTGGTGGACGCGCTGGCCAACCGGTTGGATCGTCCGGGGATTCTGGTGGTGGCCGGGGCGTCGGGGGCGGGTAAGTCCTCGCTGGTGCACGCCGGGTTGTTGCCGGCGTTGGCCGGTGGGGGGTTGAGCGCCGAGTCTGCCGGGTGGCCGGTGGCGGTGCTGCATCCGACCGCCACGCCGTGTGACGAGCTGGCGCGGGTGCTGGCCGCGGTGGCCGGCGCCGACCCGACCCTGATCCGGCGGGTGCTGCAGAGTGCGCCGCAGCAGGCGCACACCGTGGTGCGTGACGCGGTGGTCACCCGTGCCCGTGCCCGTGCCTTGGCCGGTGGGCCGGCCACCAGCAGCGGAGATCGGCTGGTGCTGGTGGTGGATCCGTTCGAGCGGGTGTTCACCCTGCCGGAGGATGCCGAGTCCGGCGATGCGGGGTGGGCCGAGGGGCAGCGGGCGGATTTCATCGCGGCGTTGCACGCGGCGGCGACCCGGCCGTGCGGGCCGGACGGTGAGCCGGCGGCGTTGGTCATCGTGGTGGTGCGCAGCGACTTTCTCACCGACTGCGCGGCCTACCCGCAGCTGGCCGACGCGGTGCGGGACGGGTTGTTTTTGGTCGGGCCGATGAGCGGGCCGGAGTTGCGCCTGGCCCTGACCGGTCCCGCCGAGCAGGCCGGGGTGGAGATCTCTCCGGCGCTGGTGGACACCATCCTGGGTGATCTGCCGGGCCGTGCGGGTGAGGGCCGATACGAGCTGGGGGCGCTGCCGCTGCTGTCGGAGGCGATGCGGGTCACCTGGAAACACCGCGAAGGGAACAAGCTGACCAGCCGCAGCTACGGACTGTCGGGCGGGGTCGCCCACGCCATCCAGACCAGCGCGGAAACCGTGTACACCGCGCTGCCCGCCCATCAGCAGGCCGTCGCCCGGCAGGTGTTCCACCGGCTGACCAAGCTCACCGCCGACGGGCGGCCCGTCCGCCGGCCCATGCCCTACCAGCGCCGGCCCATCCCCCAATCTTCGCCGGCCGCCGTGGGCCCGCCGGCTGAGCGGAAGGGGGGCGCCGACCCGGCACATGTCGAGCAGGTGGTGGAGGCGTTCGCCGCGCAACGGCTCATCGTGGTCAGCGAGCAGACCGCGGAGATCACCCACGACTCCCTGCTGCACGCCTGGCCGCGGCTCGCCGGGTGGCTCGAGCAGGACCCGGCCGACCAGGCCCTGTACCACCGGTTGGTGGAGGACGCCGAGGACTGGGCCCGCAACCAGCGTCGCGCGTCGTTTCTGTACCACGGTGAGCGCCTGACCTCGGTCCTGGACGCCCGGCCGCACTGGCAGGCCCATTCCGACCGCTACCCCGCCCTGCCGGACGCCGCCGAGAGGTTCCTGGACGCCGCCATCACCGCGCGTAAACGCGCCACGCTGCTGCGCCGCACCGTGACCGCCGCCCTGGCCGTGTTGCTGGTCATAGCGATGGGCGCGGCGGGCGTCGCCTTGAAGGCCGAGCGCGACATCAGCGGCCAGCGCGATGTGGCCCTGTCGCGGCGGCTGGCCGCCCGAAGCGAACTGCTCAGCGGCGGCGACCCCGCACTGCCCGCGTTGCTGGCGGCGACGGCCTGGCGGATCAGCCCCACGCCTGAAGCCCTCGCCGCCATGCTCAACATCCTCAGCCGCCCTCAACGCGCCGTCCTGACCGCCCCCTTCCGTCCGATCTCCGCGGTGGCCTTCGGCTCAGACGGGCGGACGCTGGCCACCGTCGGCGACGGCCTGGCGCGATTGTGGGACGCCAGGGCCCGCAAACTGATCGACACCCCCCTCCCCGGGTACACCGGCTGGGTCTCCTCGGCGGCCTTCAGCCCCGACCGGCGAACGCTCGCCATCGGCGACAACGGCACGGTGCGACTGTGGGACATCACCACGCGCACCCCCCTCGGCGGCCCGTTCACCGCCCACAAGAACGCCGTCACCTCTCTCTGCTTCAGCCCCGACGGACAGACCCTGGCCACCGGCGGTTTCGACGGCACCGTGCGATTATGGGACACCGCGACGCGCGCTCCCATCGGTGATCCGCTCCCCGCCCACACCAAAGCGGTCACCGCCCTCTCCTTCACCTCGGACGGAATGACCCTGGCCACCGGCGGTTTCGACGGCACCGTGCGATTATGGGACACCGCGTCCCGCACACTCATCGGCGGTCCGCTCACCGGTCACACCAAGGCGGTCACCGCGATCTCCTTCAGTGCCGACAGGCAACTGCTGGCCAGCAGCGGCCTGGACGGCGTGGTGCGACTGTGGCAGGTCAGAACGCGCACACCGATCAAGCTTTCTCTCCCCGTTCACCCCCGTGGCGACTTCTCTGTGGCTTTCAGCCCCAACAGGCCGTCGATCCTGGCCGTTGGCGGCGGTGACGGCGCCGTGCGGTTATGGGACGCGGCGACCCGCACGACCATCGGCGCGCCGCTCACCGGCCACATCTACCAGGTCACCTCGGTCGCCTTCAGCCCCGACGGACAGACCCTGGCCACCGCCAGTGTGGACAACACCGTGCGGTTGTGGAACATCAGACTCCACACCTCAATCGGGACTCCGCGCACCGATCAGCCCAGCTTGGGCACCCCGGTCGCCTTCAGCCCCGACGGACAGACCCTGGCCACCGGTGACAGTGACGGCGCCGTGCGGTTGTGGGACGCCGCGACCCGCACCCCCATCGGCGCGCCGCTCACCGGCCACACCAGGTTGATCACCTCAATCGCCTTCAGCCCCGACAGCCGAACCCTGGCCACCAGCAGTTTCGACGGCACGACACGATTGTGGAACACACGGACCGGTAAGCCCATCGGTGCACCGCTGACCGGACGCCTCTTCGCGACCACTTCGGTCGCTTTCAGCTCTGACGGACAGACCCTGGTCACCAGCGGCGCGGACGACAGCAGCGCGCAATTATGGGATGTCCGGACAGGTAGACCCATCAATGCCCCGCTCGCCAGCAGCCGCGGATGGGACACTTCGTCCGTTCTGAGCTCTGATGGACGGATCTTGGCCAGCATCAGCCAGGAGGGCGCGGTGCGGCTCTGGCAGGTCAATAGCCGCAATCCCATCGGCGCCCCGCTCGCCGGCCTCACCAACGGGGTCGCCTCGGTGGCTTTCAGCCCCGACGGACGGATCCTGGCCACCGGCAGCAAGGACGGCACGGTGCGGCTCTGGCAGGTCAAGACGCGCACTCCCATCGGCGCCCCCCTCGCCGGGCACACCGACGGGGTCACCTCGCTCGCCTTCAGTCCCAACGGACAGACCCTGGCCACCAGCGGCACGGACGGCACCGTGCGCCTGTGGGACACCGCGACCAGCGCGCCCATCGGCGCCTCCCTCGCCAGCCACACCGACGGGGTCACCTCGCTCGCCTTCAGCCCCGACGGGCAGACGCTGGCCACCGGGGGCAACGACGGCACGACACGCTTGTGGGATGTAGGCATGCCCAAAGATCTGCTGGCAGCCGTCTGCGCGATACCCGCCCGTTCCTTCACCCGCGCCGAATGGGCCCAATACGTATCAGAGGTGGACTATCGACCAGTGTGTCCCTGACGCCCGGGAAACAAGCTCCTACTGCTGTGCCCAGGCCGGGGTCCAGGCTTCGCCGTCGGAGGGGGCGGGACGCCTGGAGGCGAAGTGGGCGCGGAGGGCGGCGAGGCCGGGGTGGGGGTTGTCGCGGTGCCAGGTCAGGGAGTGCGGGTAGACCGGTGTCGGGTCGCGTACGGCGATGCGCCGCAGGCCGTGGTCGGCGGGCCAGACGAGGCGGGTCCGCTCGCCGACGAAGGTCGCCAGTGACCGTGAGTCGGCGATGGTGTCCAGCAGGGGCTCGGTGCCGAAGTCAGGGCTGGTGATCTCGATGGTGAGCCCGAACGCGGCGGCGAGGTCGTCGTAGAAGGCGGCCCACTCGGTTCCGGGGACGAGTCCGGGCATCCAGATGCGGTGCCCGGCGAGTTCGGCGGGCGTGACCGCGCGGACGCCGGCGAGCTCGTGGGCCGGTCCGGTGAGAAGCTGGACGGGTTCGTCGAACACCCGGGCGGCCCCGATGTCGCCGGGAAGCTGCCGGCCGGGCATGGTGACGGCGCGGAAGGACGCGTCGATCGTGCCGGACCGCACGGCGGCTATGGCCGCGTCCGCGTCGAAGAGGGTCACGACATCGAGTTCGACCTCGGGATGCGCGCGGTGGAAGTCGCCCAGCAGGGCGGCCGGGGCGAGCCGGCGGCCGATCACGTCGACGCGCAGCGCGCGATGGCCGGGACGAACGCTGGCGATCGCCCGCTCCTCGGCCCGTAGGAGATCGCGGGCGTGGGGCAGGAACGCCTGCCCGTCGATGGTGAGCTGCGCACCTCGCGCGGTGCGCGTGAACAGTCGCACACCGAGGTTCCTCTCCAGTGTGGCGATGCGCTTGGAGACGGCCTGCTGGGTGATCGACATCTGGTCGGCGGCGTCCTGGAACCGCCCCGCGTCCGCGGCGGCCACGAAGGTGCGCACAGCATCGAGATCCACACCGGAAGGTTAGTCCCACACCAGTTGGTTGTGTCTTGGCGGCAGATCTGTTGTTTGATCTCGCCATCCACTCGCCGCTTGGATACCGGTGGTCAATGTGTGGTTGTTCGGATCGACGGGACGTGGGGTCGGGCATGACGGGCGGGCGGGCGCTGGGGCGGCGGTTCGGGTGGTTGTGGGCGGCCTACGCGGTCAGCGCGTACGGCACGGGTCTCGGGTTCGGGGCGTTCCCCTTGATCGCGGTCCTCGTGCTGCACTCCGGGCCGGCCGAGGTGTCGGCGCTGTCCGCCGCGGGGCTGGCGGTGGGGGCCGTGGTCGCGGTGCCGCTCGGACCGTGGGTGGAGTTCCGCCGCAAGCGGCCGGTGATGGTGGCGATGGACCTGACCCGCTTCGCGGCGTTGATGAGCGTCCCCGCCGCGTTCGCGCTCGGCCTGCTCAGCTTCGCGCAGCTCCTCGTCGTCTCCGTCGTCGCCGCCGCGGCCAAGATCGCCTTCAACGCGGCCGGCGGCGCGTATCTGAAGACGCTCGTGCCACCCGAGGACCTGCTGGTCGCGAACGCCCGCTTCGAGTCCACGACGTGGGCCTCGACCGTGGCGGGGCCGCCGCTCGGCGGGCTCGCGATCGGGATGTTCGGCCCGGTGGCAACGGTGATGGCCGACGCGGTCAGCTACCTGCTGTCGGCACTGTGCGTCCGGACGATCGGCGGAGGCGAGCCGCGCCCGACGCGAACCGGCGCGCGACGGCTGCGCGCGGGCGACCTGCTCGAAGGGTGGCGTCTCATCCTGGCCCACCGGGCGCTGCGCCGGATGTTCTGCAACACGATCCTGGTCAACGGCCTGATCATGGCGACCGAGCCGCTGCTCGCCGTACTCCTGCTCGGCCACCTCGGGTTCACCCCCTGGCAGTATGGCCTCGCGTTCGCCCTCCCCTGTGTCGGCGGCCTCGTCGGGGCGCGGCTGGCGCGCCGGCTCGTGGCCCGGTTCGGGCAGCGGACGGTGATGCGCGCCGCCGGGGCGCTGCGCGCGATCTGGCCCGTGGGGCTGGCGTTCGTCCAGCCCGGAGTCCCCGGGATCATGCTCGTCATCGCCGTCCAATTCGGCCTGGTGACCTGCTGCGGCGTGTTCAACCCGGTGGTGTCCACCTACCGGTTGGAGCACACCGACCCGGGCCGGGTCGCCCGCACCCTGGCCGCGTGGTCGGTCAGCGGCAGCGCCACCATCGCGGCCCTGACCGCCGTATGGGGCCTGCTGGCCGCGATCACCGGTCCCCGCACCGCCATCGCCGTCGCCGGAGTCCTCCTCCTGGCCACCCCGCTACTGCTCCCGCGCCGCGAGGACACGCCGCGAGAGCGCCCGCACGACGCGCTGCGGGACGCGGCGGTCCGGACCGGGCTCGGAACCCGGTCCGGACCGGGCTCGGATCGGTCACAGGGAGCGGAGATAGTCGGTGACCGCTGACGCGTCGCCGGCGTCGGCGATCAGGCCGACGTAACCGTCTGGACGCACGAGGACCTGGGCGTCGTGGCCGTATGCGCGTGCCACGTGTCCGGCGTCGTCGGTGAGGCCGCCCGGCCCGATCAGGTAGGGCGCGACGACGTCGGTCTTGAGGTCGTCCAGTGCGGCGCCACAGCGTTCACCGAGGCCGAGCAGGGTGAACCGGGGTCCTCGGAAGAGGTCGAACAGGCGTATCCGCGACCCGGTGACCGGGTCGAGGCAGAGACCGTCCGGCGCCCGGTCGCCTGGCCGGACGTGGCCGGATCGGCCCGCGGCGTCACGGGACAGCCGGCTCCACCGGTATCCGAGCTGGAGCTGGGTGAGTTCGGGCGAGGCCACGGCGTCCACGCCGCCGCCCGACTGCTCGATCGCCGTGAGGACCGCGTCGAGCCGTTCCGAGGTGATGTCGAGGAGCCGGCTCGCTATCGGCAGCCGTTCCTCGTCGTAGGTGTCGAGCAGGTCCGGTGCGGCCTTGCCGGCCAGCACGAGGCCGAGTTTCCAGCCCAGGTTGTAGGCGTCCTGGATGCCGGTGTTCATGCCGAGGCCGCCGGCGATGGGGTGCACGTGCGCGGCGTCTCCGGCGAGGAACACTCGGTCCACGCGAAGCCGGTCGACCATACGGACGTTGACGCGGTAGCTCGAGCTCCAGGTCAGATCGCGCAGCCGCACACCGGGGATTCCGGCGACGCGGTCGAAGGTCCGCTGGAACGTCTCCAGCGTCGGCTCCAGCGGCGTTCCGTCCGGGCCGAGCTCGTGCGATGCCTGGACCTGGAAGGCGGTCGTGCCGGGTAGCGGGCAGAGCATGATCGCGCTGCCGCCGGCGAACCACTGGTGCCAGGCGTCACGGCCGAGTCCGTCGACCTCGACGTCGCCGACCGCCATGAGCTGGATGTCCGGCGTTTGACCGTGCAGACGCAGGCCGAGTGCCTTGCGGACGGTGCTGCGGCCCCCGTCGCAACCGACCAGGTACCGCGCGCGGATCGGCTTACCCGCGACGGTCGCGGTCACACCGTCGGCGTCCTGGCCGATGTCCCGCAGCTCGGCGTCGACTTCGACGGCGACGTCGAAC
This sequence comes from Sphaerisporangium dianthi, assembly GCF_042654065.1. Lineage (NCBI taxonomy): Bacteria > Bacillati > Actinomycetota > Actinomycetes > Streptosporangiales > Streptosporangiaceae > Sphaerisporangium > Sphaerisporangium dianthi. The sequence continues at coordinate 154,298 of NZ_JBHSFP010000014.1, forward strand.
TCGGCGAGCCGCTCGCGCAGCGTCCGCTCCACCCGCCACTGCGGGATCAGCAGGCCGGTCGGGTAGGGGACGTCCGGCGTCGCCACCCGATCGGCCTCCGGGTCGATCTCGGCGACGACCTCCGCGCCCCGGTACTTGCGATGCGGCAGGTGCGTGGTGCCGGACTCCAGCAGCCGCTCGACCACGCCGAGATCGTCGAGCACCTCCAGGCTGCGTGGACTCAAGCCCTTGCCGCGCGACCCATGGGGGAACTCGGGAACCCGATCGACGATGCGTACCGCGACGCCACGTCGGGCCAGATCACACGCGAGCGTGAGGCCGGTCGGCCCGGCACCCACCACGAGAACATCGGTCTGCTTCATACCGGGCATCTAAGCGTTACCCGGTTAAAAACGCAACTCGGTTACATAAGATACTCTGATCGCATGGTTGAGCCGGTCGGGCTGCGGGCCCGCAAGAAGGCCCGCACCCGCGACGCCATCGCCGACGCGGCGATCTCGCTGTTCCTCGCCCACGGCTTCGACCAGGTGTCGGTCGCCGACATCGCCGCGGCCGCCGAGGTCTCCAAGCCGACCCTCTTCAGATACTTCGCCGCCAAAGAGGACCTGGTCCTGCACCGGATCGCCGATCACCACGGTGAGGCCGCGCGGGTGGTGCGCGACCGTGAGCCCGCGATCTCGCCGCTGACCGCGCTGCACCGGCACTTCCGGGCCGGCCTCGACCGCCGCGACCCCGTCACGGGTCTCAACGACCATCCCGAGGTGCTGACGTTCCACCGCCTGGTCTTCAGCACGCCGAGCCTGGCCGGACGGGTCACCCAGTACGCGCTCGACAACGAGGAGGCGCTGGCCGCCGCCCTCGGCGGTGACATCACGGCCCGGCTCCAGGCGGCACAAGTGATCGCGGTCCAACGGGTGCTCGCCCGGACCACCTGGCGGAAACTCGCGGCCGGGCGAACCGCCGACGAGGTCTATCCCGAGGCCGTCGCGGACGCCGACCGGGCATTCGCGCTGCTCCAGACCGGAACCCGCGACGCCACGGAGGCCGGTTCGCGGGAGATCCGGCCACCAGCCGTCCCCCACTGAGCCTTCTCGCGACGGCGCTTTCAGGGCAGGCGCGGAGCGTTCAGGCGCCAGGTGGCCCAGACCGTCTTTCCGGGGGCGTCCCAGCAGTGTCTTCGCGCATCGCTGTGACGAGCCGTTCGCGGTGAGCGCGAGCCTCTGGGACGCGTTCATGGACGGCACCAAGAAGGGCGAGTTCGACTTTTCCAGCAGGGGCTCACGAAGATCCACCGGCTTGCCCGCCGTACAGCGGCACCGACTTCGCCGCACAGCATCTCGCCGGCCCTGTGTGTGCCGATGGGAAGCAGCCACATCGGTCAGAGGGAGCAGGGAAGCCCTCGCCCAAGGACGGAGACGGCTCCCGAACCGGACGACCCGGAACTCGGGCGCGCCTGGGTCGGGGCGTGGACGAGAGTCACTTCACGTCGGACGGTTCCGGGCGCGTCTTACCGAGCGAGGGCGTGCACCGTTTCCCCGATGGAGACCTGCCCATTGATCAGCACGAGTTCCGCTTCGGAGCGCACGTTCCCCGCCGTACCAGCGAGAACGACTGCTCGGACTACTTCCCAGTTCTGATCTTCTTCTTCCGCGCACGATGCAGCGCCTTCAAGACCAACGATTGACCGCGCCCGTTTCCTTCTAGATCGAATCTGATACCACTACGCTCCAAAAGCCCCACGATGTTGAGAACCGAGTCTTGGAGCTGTCGCGTCTCTTCTTCCGACAGGACCGCCGCAGGCGGGGTTGATGAATTCATCGCGGCAGCCTCTAGCCCGACCTTGCGCAACCATGCGCTCAGTTTCATTCCTGCTGCTGATGCCGCCGTCATCAGCGAGCCCAGGTCATCCGGGCTGACCCGCACCGAGACGACACGGCCAAGAACGGCAGGCGTGGATTCCTCGGCCACCTGCTCACGATTGTCATAGAACCACTGTGCACGCTCCGCTTCATCCATCGCTGCGATGTCCCGCGCGCTTGGCTCGCCGTCAGTCATCATGACCCCCTTTTAGGTGTGTCGTATGCCGCCACCGGTCTCGCGATCTCCAGTTCGTGAACGCCCCAGTCACGCTTCTTCGTGACCGGATACAGGACGACCACCGTGACGCGTCGCCCCGCGTCAGTGACACCGACGAGGAGATAATGATCAAGGATCGGCTCCCCATCCCTGTGCGACTGACGAACATCGGGCATGTTGCGGACGACCTGCTCGATCTCCTCTCTCGAGATGCCATGCCGTTGTGCGTGGTCGATGTTCCAGTCATCCCAGTCCAACGGCAGTTCGATGAGTGGGAGCGGCTTGCTCATCAACAACCTTTCATGTCATACATCTTACGGTGTTGCCGTCATACGGACCAGGGTGGTCGCGACCCGCGTACTGACGTAGAACGGATCAGCACCTGTCCTGACCAGCCGTCAAGATCCGGAAGGATGAAGTTCTCCATCAACCCGCTGAGCCTTCGCGCGACGGCGCTTTCAGGGGAGGCGCGGGGCGTTCAGGCGCCAGGTGGCCCAGACCGTCTTTCCGGGGGCGTCCGTGAGCGGGGTGATCCCGTAGGCGTCGGCGAGGTGCTCGACGATGGTCAGGCCTCTGCCGTGGATCGCCTCGACGTCCAGGCGCAGGCGGCGAGGGCGCTCGGATCCCCGGTCGGTGACCTGGACGCGCAGTTCGTCGTCCTCGGCGTCGATCGTGAGCCGGACCGGCGGCCGGCCGTACGTCATGGCGTTGGCCAACAGCTCCGTGACCACGAGAACCACATCGTCGGTGAGAGGCCGCAGGGCCCAGGCGTCGAGGACTTCTTTCACCATGGCGCGGGTCTTGCCGATCATGGCCGGGTCGTCGGGGAGGTCCCACCAGACCGTACGCGGGCCGTCCGGCGCCTGCGCCGTGGGCGCGGCCCGGAATGGCGTGTGGGGGTTCGCCGGGATCGGCCGCGCTGGCCGGAATGGGTCATCAGGATCTCGCTTTCCCGGTCGCTCGACGGCCATTGTTCTCCCCTCATAGTCGGACATAGTGGGCTAGTTTTGACGGCCCTATATAGAGCGCTCACCAAAACGGGCGAGAAGGCCTCGTCGGCTGCTTCCACGGTTTCTCGAACCACTTCACAGCGTGCCTTCGACCGGCTACGTTGTGCGTCGAAAGGCAGGAGACATTGCGGGACACCATGTAATAAGGGTGTGCTCCTTGTGCTTGCCGTGTAGCGAATTCTCGTCCCGACGGAGCCGCCATGTCCGTACCCCCCGACCCCGATCCGGCGGTCAGGCCACTGGTTCACCTCGGCGCCGAAATGCGAAAGCACCGAATAAGATCGGATATGACCCAGCAGCGCCTGGCCGGCATCATCCAGTTCAGCCAGAGCCTGGTCGGCTTCGTCGAACGCGGCGTACGCAATCCGAGTCAGAACTTCATGCAGCGCTACGACGACGCCGTGCAGGCGGACGGCGAACTGGTCCGCCTATGGGCCCACCTGACACGCGGCGCCAGCCCCAGATGGTTCCGCAACTGGCTGGACGTGGAGCGCGAAGCGCACACTCTGCACAGCTGGGAGCCGCTGGTCGTTCCCGGCCTGCTGCAAGTAGAGGACTACGCGCGGGTCGTCATCAGCGGCGAGCCTGGACTCACCGAGGAGCAAGCGGAAACGGCCGTGCAGGCACGTCTCGAACGGCAGAACATCCTCACGCTCTCTGCGCGCCCGATGCTCTGGGTGGTGCTGGACGAAGGCGTCCTGCGCCGGCCGATCGGGGGCGAGAAGATCATGCGTCGTCAGCTTGCGCGGCTTCTGGAGGTCGCGGAGTCGCCGAGGGTGAGCATCCAGATCGTCCCCTTGGCTCTGGGAGCGACCACTGGCACTTCCGGCGCGTTTATCATCGCGCAACTTCGCGGAGGTGCGGATACGGTGTATATCGAATCCGCGACTCACGGGCGCGTGACGAATCGGCTAGAAGATGTCGAGATGATCCGTGCCAGATACGACAAAATCCGGGCTGATGCACACCCCCAGCATGTCTCGATCGAGTTGATCAGAGAGGCGCAGAAATCATGGACTTGAGTGATGAGCTGAAGACAGCCGATTGGCGCAAGGCGGCCAAGAGCGCGTCCAACCAGGGGAACTGCCTGGAGGTGGCTCCGCTGTCGGGTGGGCGGGTGGGGCTTCGGGACACCGAGGCTCCGGAGAAGGAGCCGTTCGTGGTGAGCGCGAGCGTCTGGGACGCGTTCATGGACGGCGCCAAGAAGGGCGAGTTCGACTTCTAGCACGGTCTCCACGTAGATCCACCGGCTTGCCCGCCGTACAGCGGCACCGGCTCCGCCGCACAAGCGTCTCGCCGACCCGGTGCCGATGGGAAGCGGCCACGTCGGGCAGAGGGGACAGGGACGTCTCCACTCAATGACGAAGTGGGAAGCAGCCACGTCGGGCAGAGGGGGCCGGGACGTCCCCACCCCATGACGAAGACGGCCAGAACGACTGATCGGACCGCCGATCAGTCGTGATCTTGTTCTTCGGCGTACGATGCGGGCTTTTGGGGCGACGGTTGATGGGAGTGTACGGTTTTGTTGTCGGTGTGACTCCTGATCAAGGGGGAAGCCCCTGGTGAGCGCTGTGATCCAGCAGCTGCCTCCAGGGCGGGCGTGACGGACCGACTGGAAGATCGACAGCGGCGGCGCGGTCTCTCGCGGCCTTCCTTCCGCGGTCACGAACCCTCTTGCCGGATTCACCATGGAGCACCGTTGAGCGAGCTAGGCACCTGCGATGGAGCCTGAGACCACACCCCCGGCCTTCGGCTCCGAACGCGCTTCCCCGCGGCGGTCCGGGGACGGACGCGCGGCGGGCCGCTCGTCGGTCCAGGAGGCCCCGCGCGGGCCGGAGGGCAGGGGGGCGCCGCTCGGCGAGACACCGGCCCAGGGGGTGCCCGAGGCCGAGTGGTCCGACCGGGACGGTCGCCGACGGGCCTGGACGGGCCGAGCCATCCTCACGCTGGTCATGGTCGTGCAGGCACTGCTGTCGACGCGACTGCACAACACGGCCTTCATGGACGAGGCGCTCTATATCTACGCCGGCCGGATGGAGTGGGCGCACATCTTCACCGGGGCTGCCGTCAACCCCTCCTACAGCGACACCTTCTCCGGCTCACCCGTGCTGTATCCCCTGCTCGCCGGAGCGATGGACGCGCTGGGCGGCCTGACCGGGGCACGCGCCCTGAGCCTGCTCTTCATGCTCGGCTGCACCGGCCTTCTCTATTCGCTGACCCGCCGCCTGTTCGACGAACGCGTGGGCGTGTTCGCGGCCGTCGTCTTCGCGGCCGCCCAGTCGACGATCGTGCTGGGCTGGTTCGCGACCTTCGACTCCGCGGCCCTGTTCCTGCTGGCCCTCGCCGCGTGGCTCGTGGTCCGCACCGACCGGGCCGGTCCGTTCGCGGTCCTGTTCGCCGCGCCGATCCTGGTCCTCGCCTTCTGCACCAAGTACGCCGCCGGACTGTTCCTCCCCACGGTCGTCGGGCTGGCCGTCCTCGTCGCCTGGCCCCATCGGGGTGCGCGCGCGCTCTGGCGGGGGGTGCTGCTGTCGGTCGCCCTGGGAGCCATCGGCGGCGCCGTGCTGTACGGCAGTTCCCTGCTGGCGGGCATCCAGTCCACCACCACCTCCCGCGCTCACGGCACCAGCGCCACGAGCGCGCTGATCGACGTGTCGATCGAATGGATAGGGCCGGCCCTGGCCCTGGCCTGCGTGGGGGCACTGTCCTACGTGTGGCGCGGCCGGATGGGCGAGGTCGCCTCCGCGGCCCGCAAGACCACCGGCGAAGAGCCGGGCAGGGTCTGGCGAGCGACGCTGGGCCTGCTGCTCTGCGGAACGGCTCTGCTGGCCCCGGCCTACCAGATTCATCTGTCGACCTCGGTGTCCCTCCACAAGCACGTCGGGTTCGGCCTCTTGTTCTTCGCGCCGCTGGCCGGACTGGGTCTGTCCAGGATCGTCGGCCCTTTGCGCCGCACCACGACCGGCCTGCCGATCATCCGCGCCGCGACCGGCCTGATGATCACCCGTGCCGCGATCGGCCTGACGATCGTCGTGATCGCCTTCTCCTCGGGCTTCACACAGTCTCAGTGGCGCTACGCGACCTGGCCGGACTCGACGCGGCTCGTCGACCTGCTCCGTCCCCATGTGAACGACCAGGGCCGGTACCTCGCGGACATCGCGCAGGTGCCCACCTACTACTTCAAGGACGTCACCGGCTGGAAGCAGTGGACGGGCACCTACCACCTCACCTACACCGACGCCAAGGGCGTCAAGCGCACCGGCGCGAGCGCCTACACGGCGGCCATCGATGACGGCCGCTACGACTTCGTGGTGCTGCAGAAGCCCGGGGTCTCGAAGTTCGATCCCGCCATCGCGAAGGCCCTGCCGAGTAGCGGCAAGTACCGCCTCTACGCGGAGCTGCCGTTCAGCACGACCTTCGGGGACGGCTCCTACCAGGTCTGGTCGAGATCGTGACTCGGCGATCGGGTCTCGGGTGGGACGGCGGCGGCTCCCGGGCGGCCGTGGTCCGGCGCGCGGCCGGGAGCCGCTTGGGGACGTCGAGTGGGCCGGGTGGGCCTCAGTGGACGGGGGCGGTGGCGGGGACCTGCTCCTCCGGGGCGGTGGTCGGCGTCGTCTGCTCGGGCAGGAAGGTGACGACGCTCGGCTCCTTGGGGGCCTTGCCGAGACGCTCGCGGAGCCTCATGGCCGGCTTCTCGATGAGGTAGAAGCTCACCGTGGCACAGGCCACGCTGCCGATCAGGGTGACCAGCAGCAGCACCCCGAAGTTCCCGGCGCGGAACAGGTTGCCGTGCCAGAAGTAGATGATCGCGATGTGCCACAGGTAGATGCCGTAGGAGATGCGTCCGAGGAAGAGCATCACCTTGTTGGTCACCACCGACTCGATGAACCGCGACCGCAGGTGTGGCACGGTCAGCGGGGTCACGGCGAGGAACCCGAAGGCCAGGTACATGACGTGCTCGACGACGCCCTGCCCGACGCCGGGGTAGTTGGCGCTGGCCGGGTCGCCGAACGGCGAGACGCAGGCCAGCAGGTAGGCCAGCAGCGCGCCGCCCCAGCAGGCGAGCGGCCACTTCTCGGCGGCGCGGTAGGCGGCGGGCACGTGGTCCCTCGACACCTGCGCGGCCGCCGACAGCGTGGCGAGCATCATGCCGGTGGCGATGAAGTCGATCCAGCCGATCGGCCAGTTGCCCTCGATCGGCCAGGCGCCGAAGGACGGCATGTGCGTCCAGGCGGTCCAGGCGATGCTGATCGGGATCATCAGGGACAGTGAGATGAGGATGCGGCGCACGCGGGCGGCGGGACTGGCGGCCCCGCGGGCGATCTTGTGCAGGATCCAGGCGATGACCGGCAGCGCGAAGTAGAACGCGATCTCGGTCGCGAGGCTCCAGGTCTGCTCGCCGCCGAGGACCCAGGCGTTCTCCTGGTAGATCTGCAGCAGCAGCACCGGCCGCACGACATCCCAGATCCCATGGATGTTGTCCCGGTTGAGCGTCACGAGGACGACCGCGATCAGCACCCAATAGGCCGGAAGGCACCGCAGCGCGCGGCGCCACAGATAGGGCTTCACACGGGGTGTCGGGGTGCCGGCGATGGTGGCCAGAGCGAACGGGCGGTAAAGCAGCATGCCCGACAATGTGAAGAAAATCGGCAGGCTCACCTGAAGCTGGTTGAGCAGGACGCTGAAGACGCCGTTCCCGGTCTCCTCCAGGCCCGGGGCCTCGTTCCACCGCATCTGGCCCGCGCTGAAAGCGACGTGGAGAACGAGCACCCCCAGGGCCGCGAGCCCTCGCATTCCCTCAAGATGCGGGAAATAACGGCGTACCGCGCTGGGGGCCGCTCCAGCGGGGTTCCCCGCTTTCTCTGACACGACCATAGAGTGCTCCTTACGAATTGGTCGACGCCACCAGCTTCGTTCCGGGGGTGCCCCGCCGCATCTCACCAATTGCGCAATTTCCCCCGCATCGCGATTCCGCCCGTCTTTTCCCGCGTGTGATTCCACCGCGAGAGACCGGCGGCGGCTCGGCGGGTTCGGTGATCTCGGCGGGTTCGGTGATCTCGGTGATGCGGAGGCCGGTGCGTCAGGTCAGAGACGCGCCGGTGATCTCGGCGGCCACGCCCTGGCGGTTGGGCTCGTCGAGGAGGTAGAAGTGGCCGCCGGGGAACACCCGCATGCGCGCCCCAGCGTCGGCCCGTTCCTGCCAGGCCACCAGCTCGCGCACATGGACGAGCTCGTCACGGTCGCCGCCGATCACGGTGAGCGGCATGGTGAGCCGGCCGCCGTGGTTCTGCCGCACCAGGCGGGCGGCGAGGGTCAGGTCGGAGCGGAGCAGGCCGAGGACGTACCCGCGCCAGAAGGGGTTGTCCAGGATCTCCGGCGGGGTGCCGCCGCCCAGCTTGACGAGGTCGAGCAGGACGGCGTCGTTCCACGCGGCCTCCCGCTCGTACTTCACCCCGGCCGGCGGGTGCGCGCTCAGCACGAGCCTGGCGCACGCGGCCGGTTCTGCCAGTGCCACCGCGACCGCGATCGCGACGCCCATGCTGTGCCCGAAGTACACGGTGGGGCAGGACGGCAGGCCGGTGAGCTCCGCCAGGACGCCTTCCACCACGGCGCGCGGGTCCTCCGGCGTGGCGTCGTAGCCCTCGTTGAAGCGGCGTTCCCTGCCGGGCAGCGTGACGCCGAGCACGTCGTAGGTGTCGGGAAGCGTGCCGAGCAGGGGCATCAGGGCGTTGGGGCCGCCGCCGGCGTGCGGGAAGACGACGACGCGGCCTTCGGGCTCGCCCCGCGCGGCCCGCAGTTCCGCGGTCCACGTCCCGGTCTCGGCGCGCCGCGCCTGCCCTCGGACGCTCATCGGCGCTCCTCCCCGCATCGGGTGCCGGCGCTCACCGGGCCCTCCCATCGGATGCCGGCGCTCATCGGGCCCTCCCATCGGACGCGGGCGCTCACCGGCGCCCCTCCCATCGCGTGCCGGCGCTCACCGGCGGTCCTTCGCGTCGGATCGCTCATCGCGGCGCCGCGCCCACCGGCTGGTACAGGCGGCGCACGCAGGCCGTGGCGAGCGCGTCCAGGCTGGAGATCATCATGTCGGGCGGCAGGAAGGCCGCCGTGTAGGCCAGGGGCAGCTCGGTGCAGGCGGCCAGCACCGGGATGTGCTCGCGGTGCCACAGGCCGCGCACCACCGTGCCCAGCAGCGCTCCCGCCTGGTGGGACCGTCCGGCCTTGACCAGTGTGGCGGTGTGGTGGATGGCCTCCTGGGTGCCGCTGCCGGGCAGCAGCAGGCGGTAGCCGAGCGCCTCGGCGCGCTCCTGGTACAGGCCGCTGGCGACCGTCCCGGTGGTGGCGGCCAGCCAGCCGCCCCGGGGGCTGCGGCGCCCGGCCTCCTCCAGCGTCGCGTCGACGATGTGCACGACCGGCGCGGGCAGCAGCGGGGCGAGCCGGTCGACGTACACGTGCGCGGTGTTGCAGGGCACCGCCAGCAGGTCGGCGCCCCATTCCGCCAGCCTGAACAGCCCGTCGCGGATGGGTGGCAGCGGCGCGTCGCTGCCGGCGAGCACCGCCGCCGTCCGGTCGGGGATGGAGGGGTCGGACAGCATCAGGATCCTCGGATGCTCCTGGTCGGTCGTCCCGGGGACCCGGGCGGCCAGCAGGCGCAGGAACTCGGCGGTCGCGGAGGGGCCCATCCCGCCGAGGATGCCGAGGGTCGGCCGCAGCGGGGGCAGCGGCTGGGGCGGGCGCGGCGCTTCGGTCCCTATGTGGCCTTGGCCGTCCCGTCCGCCGGTTCTCATGTGACCTCGATGCCGGCGCGGGTGAGAAGCTCGGCCACGCGCCGGGGGATGTCGGCCTCGCGCAGCAGGTCGTTCAGTTTGGGGCCGCACCACCAGTCCAGGCGCAGGCGCCCGTCCTGGACGACTCCGTGGACCGACAGCACGTACGGGCGGGTGCTCGGCAGGACGGTGTAGTCGACCTCCTCGCGCGCGGCGATCGCCATGGGCGCCCCGGCGGGGAGCAGGCCGGACAGGTCGCCGAAGTGGTCGTACCTGATGCGGGCGGCGGGGCTGGCGTCGGGCGCGATGCCGCAGGGCCCGTCCATGGAGACGATCGCCTTGGTGACCGCCGTACGCGGGCCGACCTGGCGCACGCCGAGGTCGCGGTCGCCCCCGTCGGTGTGGTCCTGCACGTCGATGGTCAGGAACTCGCCGCCGAGCCACTCGCTCAGCACGGTGGCGATGGCCGACAGCACCTTGCCCGGCGCGGGGCCGGCGGCGCCGTCGACGTCGGCGCTCACGACGCGGGTGCGGGTGGGGGTGTTGGCGGCGTCGGCGGAGCATCCGGGCAGGATGCAGTCGCCGGCGCTCGCGGTCCACCCGGCGGGCACCGAGGCGGGCGGCCGTTCGGGCATCGTCGCCGCGCCGGCCAGGAACGACGCGGCCGGGGGCAGCTCGATGGACGCCCCTGCCTCCGCCTGCGCCCAGGCGGTGCACAGGTCGTCCAGGATCAGCCGCCACGACGGGGTGTCGGCGACCAGCTCGTGGACGACCAGCAGCAGCCAGGTGGGGCGGGCGCCGCGGTCGATGAGGGCGATCTGCAGCACGGGCCCGTCGGCGAGGCTCAGGCGGGCGCGCATCCGGTCGACGGCGGCCCGCAGCAGTCCCGGCTCGGCGGCCTCCTCCATCGCGGACAGGTCGAGGCCGACGACGGGCAGCCCCGCGCCGACGCCGCCGTCGCGCTGGCGCCGTTCGCCGTCGTGGTCGACCAGGCGCGTGCGCAGCGCGTCGTGCTGCAGCAGCAGTTGCAGCACGACCTTGCGGACGCGGGCGGGGTCGGGGCGGCCGGGCAGTTCCAGCAGCAGGGCGCGCGCCCGCCGCTCGGCGTCGACGGGGTGGCGGTCGAGGTAGGCGCGCTGGAGCGGGGTCAGCGTGACGGTCAGGTCGCCGGCGACGACGGGCTTGGGAGGCTCGGGCTCCTCGCCGATGTCGGTGCCGAACCGGGTCGGCCGCGGCGGGGCGAGCGCCTCGCGCACGACGGCCCCCGCCGCGCGCGGGATCTCATCCAGGGCCACCCACTGTTCGGGCACCAGGATGTCGGGGACGGCGCGCGCCACCGCGGCGCGCAGTTCCTCGCCGTCGATCGGGCCGCGCGGGACGTAGTAGGCGACGAGCCTGCTGCCCAGCCGGTCGCGGTCGGCGGGGTCGGCGTATCCGATCTTCGCGAGCATCCGCTTGACCCGGGCGGTGTTGACCGGGGCGCGCAGCTCCTCGTCGGCCTCGGCGACCTCCAGGTGGCCGACGCGCACCTCCCACCGGGTGGGGGCCTCGTAGTTGTGGTAGCCGCGCTCCTGGTTGTGGACGTACACGCCCACGTCGTTGATCATGCAGTTGGAGCTGCAGAACCCGGTGTCCTGCGGCTGGGACCAGAAGGACGAGCGCCGCTGGAGGAATTCGCGGATGCCGGTCTTGGTGACGTCGGAGTAGCGGAAGTAGTCGACGACCTCGACCGAGTCGACGGCCGCCGTGGCGATGGCGCTGCCGGTCTGGTGGTAGATCCGGCGGCCGATCGCCAGCTTCGGCTCGATCTCGGCGGGGTCGAACACGCCCTGCTGGTAGAACCACGACAGCCGCTCGTCGATGATCTGCCCGCGCGAGAGCCCGGTGACGATGGTGGGGATGCCGCGCTCGTGGGCGAGTTCGGTGCTGAGGTCGAGCAGCGAGCGGAAGCAGCCGTTGCACACGCTCTTGTGCTGCTCCAGGCTCTGCAGGAAGATCTTGTTCTGGTCGGCGCGGGTCATGGTGAGGTGCTCGATGCCGAGCTCGGCGGTGATCTCCTCGACGTTGTTCAGCGCCGTCTTGGAGATGAAGCCGTTGTCGAAGGTGAACGTCATGACGCGCAGGCCGAGGTCGACGAGCTGGTGCAGGACGTAGGTGCTGTCCTTGCCGCCGCTGAACAGCAGCAGGCAGTCGTACTCCGAGTCGCTCGCCTGCGAGCGCGCCTGGATGTGGCGCACCATGTCCTGCGGCTCGCTGAAGAAGGCGTGGATGCGCTCCTTGTTCTCGGCGTACATGGCGCACAGGCTGCACACGCCGGCCTCGTCGAACGCGATGCCCGGGTAGCGGTCGGTGATGCCGCACCGCACGCAGTCGCGGGAGGCGGCGCCCATGTCGGCGCCCTGGAAGACCACCGCGCAGTCGGCGACGCCGTCCTGCCGCATGATCGCGGCCTCGACCTCCTGCTCCAGCAGCCGCGCCTGCTCGGGGCCGAGCTCGGGCGCGGCCCGGCCCGGCTCCGCGTCCTGGTCGGAGAACTCCTCCGAGGACTCCGAAGACGTCTGCTGGATCGACGGCGTCAGGTGCGGCGCCGTCCATCGGATCGATCCGGCCATGTCAGCTCCCGCTCTCGCTCGCGAGCACCTGTGCGGTGCCCTGCGCGCCGATGTCGGTCAGTGAGACGAAGAAGTCGTCGAGCGGCGCGTCGCGGCCCAAGATGGCGTTCTCGATGAGCGAGGCCAGGGACTCGATGTTCGGCGAGGCGAGGAACTCCTGCAGCGGCACCTCGACGCCGAACTCGGCGCCGAGCCTCGACAGCAGTTCGAAGACGACCAGCGAGCTTCCGCCGACCTCGAAGACGCTCTCGCGCACGTCCAGGTCGTCGACGGGGAGGATGCTCTGCCACACCCGCGCGACGGCCAGCTCGGTCGGGGTGCGCGGCGGGACGTGGTCCTCGCCGGGCATCTCGCGCCGGAGCACCGGAGTGGGCAGCGCCTTGCGGTCGATCTTGCCGCTGATCGTGCGCGGCAGCTCGGCGAGCGGCACCAGCACGGCGGGGACGGCGCTGTCGGGCAGCCGGCCGCGCACGTGGTCGCGCAGTTCCTGCGGCTCGGCGGCGCCGGACAGCTCGACGAACGCACACAGGTAGGGCACGCCGCCCTCCTCCTCGGCGGCCACCACGGCGGCGTCGGCGACGGCGGGGTGCTCGCGCAGCACGCTCTCGACGCCGCCGAGCTCGACCCGGACGCCGCCGATCTTGACCTGGTGGTCCTTCCGCCCGAGGAACTCGTAGACGCCCTCGGGCAGCAGCCGGGCGTAGTCGCCGGTGCGGTAGACGATGTCGCCGGGGTCGCCGGTGAGCGGGTTGGGCACGAACGCCTTGGCGGTGGCCTCGGGCTGGTCGTGGTAGCCGAGCGAGCGGTACGCGGTGCGCAGGTAGATCTCGCCGACGCTGCCCGGCGCGGCCGGCTCGCCCATGCCGTTCAGCAGCAGCACCTCGGCGCCCGGCATCGGCCGCCCGATCGGGATGGAGGGGCGCTCGGCGTCGGACGGGGTGACGAAGTGGTAGGTCTTCGTCATGGTCGTCTCGGTCGGCCCGTACAGGTTGAGCAGCTTGATCCGGCCGCCGAAGCGGCCGAACAGCCGCGCGGCGTCGGTCGGCGGCAGCTTCTCCCCCGACATCGCGACGCAGCGCAGGGACGCCAGCTCGTGCTCGCCGGTGGCGGCCTCGCGGATGACGCCGCGCAGCAGCGAGGGCACGCAGTGGACCAGGTCGATGCGCTGCTCGTCGATCCAGCGGGTCAGCGCGGAGGGGTCGGGCACGGTGTCCTGCGGCGGGACGCAGACGGTGCCGCCGGTGGTGAGCGGGACGAACACGTCGCGCAGCATGGCGTCGAACGCGGGCGAGGTCAGGTGGCTCACCCGCCAGCCGGGCCCGACGTCCAGCAGCTCGGTCTCCCAGCGGATGAAGTGGTCGATGCCGGACAGCCGGCCGACGATGCCCTTGGGGCGCCCGGTGGAGCCGGAGGTGAAGAAGACGTAGGCGGGGTCGTCGGGGCCGGGCTCGTGCGGCGTCCCCGCCGCGTGAACGACGCCGGTCTCCCCCGCGGCGACCCGCACGGCGGCGGGCGCCGCGGCGCCCAGCACCGCGTCGGCGAGCGCGTCCGCGCCCGTCCCGACGACGGCCCACGCGGGCGCGGTGTCCTCGATCATCTGGGTGAGGCGCACGTGCGGGGCGGCGGTGTCCAGGGGGACGAAGACGCCTCCCATGCGGAGGATCCCGAGCAGCGCGGCGATGATCTCCCTGCGGTCCTCGGCGAGGACGGGGATGAGCGCCCCCGGGCCCGCTCCCGCCGCACGCAGCGCGCCTGCCAGGTCGTCCGCCCGGGCGGAGAGCTCCGCGTACGTCAGCCGCCCTTGCGGGCACTCGACGGCCACCCGCTCGGGGAACCGCTCGATCGCGCGCCCAACGAGCGACTGGATCGCTTCGAAGGCCATCCTGCTTCCTTCCTCTCTGCCAGGGACGCTCGTCCGATCCGCCCCCCGGGGTTCATGCGTGGTCGGCCAGCCCGTAGGTGTCCAGGAGGATGCCGAACGTCAGGACGACCAGCAGCAGGTCGTCCCCCAGGTGGGGATGGACGTCGAATCCCTCCCGCAGATAGCGGGCCTTGAGATGGTCCACGACCGCGGGGTCGAAGAAACCCTGCCGCTTGACGCGCTCGTGGGAGAGCATGTCGTTGATCCACTCGACGTTGCGCCTCAGCAGGTGAGGACTGCCCGGCGCCCGGAAGCCGAACTTCTCCCGGGAGATGATCTCCGGTGGCACGAGCCCCTGGGCTACCTGCTTGACGACGTACTTCTCGCCCGCCTCGTTGACCTTCAGGTGCGCGGGCACGGTGGTGGCGAACTCGATGACGTCGATGTCCAGGAACGGGTACCTGGCCTCGACCGAGTTGGCCAGCGACATCCGGTCGCCGTGGTCGGAGAGCAGGTGGTCCGACAGCCGCAGCTTGAAGTCCAGGTAGGAGCGCTGGCTCAGGCGGTCGCGGCCGGCGAGCATGTCCTTGTCGACCAGCGGGTGGCGCAGGCAGTCGAACTCCTCGAACCGCTCGCGCACGCCCTCTGCGAAGATGTCCATCTTGGACTCGCGCCAGGCGTGGTAGGAGCGCTCGTAGAACAGGCCGGGGTCGCCCCACAGCTGCCGGCGGACGTCGTCCTCCAGCGCCTCGTCCAGGCCGTTGCCCGCCCCGCCGCCGCGCCCGAACCGGTCGAACCGGTAGCCGACGTACCCGCCGAACAGCTCGTCGGAGCCCTCGCCGGTCAGGATCACCTTGATGCCGTTGCGCCGGGCCAGCGCCGACAGCGCCAGCGAGCAGGTGTTGTAGGTCTCCTTCACCGGGCATTCGGCGTGCCACACCATGCGCTGGAGCTCGTCGGTGATGTCGGCGGCGTGGAACTCGGCCTCGTGGTGGCGCGAGGCCACCTTGCCCGCCATGAGCCGCTGGTAGGACGACTCGTCGATGGCCGCGTCGGGGAAGGTGATGGAGAACGAGTGCGAGGGCGGGGTGGTCCGGCCGACCAGCGCCGCGATCAGCGAGGAGTCCAGGCCGCCGCTGAGGTAGAACCCGACGGGGACGTCGGCCTGCAGGCGGCGGCGCACCGACTCGGTCAGCAGGTCGCGCAGCGTCTCGGTGTAGTACTCGTCCGGCCTGGCGGCCGGGGCGGCCTCGCCGGCGAGCGGGAAGTCCAGGTCCCAGTAGCGCGTCTCGCGGACGTCGCCGTCCTCGACCAGCAGGTAGTGGCCGGCGCGCACGCTGCTGACGCCGCGGAACATCGTCCGGGGGCTGACCAGGCCGGGGAAGGTGAGCACCTGGTCCAGGCCGGTGAGGTCGGCCTCGCGCGGCACGCCGGGATGCGCAAGGACGGTCTTGGCCTCCGACCCGAAGACGAAGTGGTCGGCGGTGCGCGCGTAGTGCAGCGGGAGGATGCCGACGTGGTCCCTGGCGAGGAAGAGCCGCTTCCTGCGCCGGTCGTGGATGGCGAAGGCGAACTGGCCGTTGAGCCGGCGCAGCAGGTCGGTGCCCTCCTCCTCGTACAGGTGGACCAGGACCTCGACGTCGCAGTCGGTGCGGAAGCGGTGCCCCTTGGCGATCAACTCCGCGCGCAGCGCGCGGTGGTTGAAGATCTCGCCGTTGCACACCATCGCGACCTGGCCGTCCTCGCTGAACATCGGCTGGTCGCCGCCGTGCAGGTCGATGATGCTCAGACGGCGGAAGCCCAGGGCGACGCCCTGGTCGAAGAAGCTCCCGCCCGCGTCGGGTCCCCGGTGCGCGAGCGTCTCGGTCATCCGCGCAAGCGCCGGCTCGTCGATGGCGCGGCCGTTCCGGAGGGCCATCGACCCCGCGATTCCGCACATGTCTCGGGCGCTCCTTCCACGTAGGCAGCTACAGATACGACAGGGACCGGTCAGGCGTCGGCGACGGCCGGGACGACCTTCTTGCCGATGATCTCCACCTGGCGGACCGGCTCGGGGCCGCCGATGATGCCGATGGCGGTGTCCACGCCGAGCCCGGCGAGCCCGCGGAGGGTCTCGGCCAGGTCACCGGCCTTCGCGCCGTCGTCGCCGACGTCGAACGGGAAGATCACCGTCTTCTCGATGGCGTCGTAGTCGCGTCCCTCCGCCTCGCAGTGCCCGCGCAGCACGTCGAGCTTGTGCGGCAGGTCGGGACCGGGATAGAGGTTGCAGGCGTCGGCGTACTTGGCGACCAGGCGCAGCGTCTTCTTCTCGCCGCCGCCGCCGATGAGGATCGGCGGGTGCGGCCGGGTGATGCTCTGCGGCAGGTTCAGCGGCCGGGCCAGCCGGTAGTGCGCGCCCTCGTACGGCCGCTCGTCGCCGCGCTCGCCGTCCCACATGAGGTGGCAGATCTGGATGGTCTCCTCCAGCATCTCGAAGCGCTCCGCGAGGGAGGGGTAGGGGATGCCGAGGCCGAGCGCCTCGTCCTCGTACCAGCCGACGCCGAGGCCGAGCATCGCCCGCCCGCCGGACAGCACGTCCAGGGACGTCACCGTCTTGGCCAGGACGCCCGGGTGCCGGAAGTGCACCCCGGCCACGATCGGGGCGAGCCGGCAGTGCCGAGTGTGGGCGGCCAGCAGGGTGAGCGTCGTGAAGCACTCGAGCATGGGCGCCTCGGGGCCGCCCGCGTGCGGGCCCTGCCACACGTGGTCGCCCACGCCGATGAGGGAGAACCCGGCGTCGTCGGCGGACTGCGCGATCTCGACCAGCGTGTCCGCGATCCGGGCCGGGCCGCCCTTCCAGGCGAAGTCCCCGATTTCCAAGCCAACCTTCACGCCGGCCTCCATAGGTTCTGTGACAACGGTTCTCACGGGTGGTGCGGGCCGGCCGGCGACCCGGGGTGGCTCACGCCGGCCGGTACCGCAGGATGCAGACCCCGGTGTCGAAGACCCGGGTGCCGGCCAGCTTCAGGTCGACGCGGTCCTTGAAGTCCTCGAACAGCTGCCTGCCGTCGCCGAGGACGACGGGATGGACCCACAGCAGGTACTCGTCGATCAGGCCGAGCCGCATGAGGTCGCGCGCGAGCGCGGCGCTGCCGTAGATCAGGATGTCCTTGCCGGGGAGCCGCTTGAGCTCGGCGATCTCCTCGGCGACGTCGCCCGAGGCGACCCGCGTGTTGTGCCACGCGGCGCCTTGGAGGGTCCGCGAGAAGACGACCTTGGCGATGCCGTTCATCTTGTCCGCGACCGCGCCGACCTCGGCGGGCCACGCCTGCGCGAAGAGCTCGTAGGTCCTGCGGCCCAGCAGCAGGGTGTCGGCCGCGTCGAGCTGCTCGCCGACGTGGCGCTCCATCTCGTCGTCGAAGACGTCGATGTTCCAGTCCTGCTGACCGGTCGAGTTCTCCACGTAGCCGTCGACGCTCACGAACATCGACAGGATCACTTCGCGCACGGCGTCCTCCGCCCGG
Source organism: Sphaerisporangium dianthi (assembly GCF_042654065.1). Lineage (NCBI taxonomy): Bacteria > Bacillati > Actinomycetota > Actinomycetes > Streptosporangiales > Streptosporangiaceae > Sphaerisporangium > Sphaerisporangium dianthi. Next base: position 172,124 of record NZ_JBHSFP010000014.1, read on the forward strand.
TCAGGCCTTGGTGGACAGGTAGGCGGCCAGGCAGTTGAAGAAGCTCCCCCAGCCCTCGACGGCCAGGGGCACCGTCTCGGCCGGCAGGTAGCCGACCTGGAGGAACCTCATCTCGGTGCCGCCGTCGCGCTCGGTGAAGGTCACGGTGACCAGCTCCTCACCCTCCCCCTGCGCGCTGCGCTCCAGGAACTCCGGGTCGAGCGGGTCGCCCAGGGTGAAGGAGAGCTTCTCCGGGCGCACCAGGTCGCGGTACACCCCGAAGAACGGCTGCTCGGCGCGCTCGGTCTCCTCGGTGGCCTCCATGACGATGGTGGCCTTCCAGTGGCCGCCCGGCCGCGCGTCGATCTCGATGTCGGAAAGCGGCGCGATGGTGCCCTCAGGGCCCCACCAGTGGGTGAAGTGCTCGGCCACCGTCCACGCGTCGAACACCAGCTCGCGCGGGGCGTCGAAGACGCGGGTGATCGACACCTCCTGCAGCGTCGGCGCGGAGTGGGTCGTGGTCTCGGTCACGGGCTTTCCTTCCTGTCGCTATACGGTCGGCGGTCGTGCGCCGCTTTCGGTGGTCGGCTCTTGCGGCGTTCGCCGGCCGGGCCTCGCGCGGCGTACGCTGGTCGGGCCTCGCGCCGCGTACGGCCGCCCGGCGTCGCGCCGCGCGGCCGGTCGGCGGCGGCGTGCGGTCAGTGCGCCTCGGCCGGCACCCGGGCGTTCAGGCGGACCGGCAGGCTGCGGTGGCCGTTCATGATGAACGTGGGCAGCCGCTGCAGGTCCTCGGCCGGGACGGCGAGGCTGATGTCGGGGAAGCGCTCGAACAGCGTGGACAGGCCGATGGCGCCGACCAGGCGGGCGATGCCGGCGCCGAGGCAGTAGTGCGGGCCGTAGCCGAAGGAGATGTGCTCCTTGTCGGCGCGGGTGATGTCGAACTCGCAGGCGCTCTCGCCGTGCAGTTTGGGGTCGCGGCCGGCGGCGAGGTAGTTGACGAGGATCGGGTCGCCCTTGCGGATCAGCACGCCGTCCAGGTCGACGTCGTCGGCGGCGAAGCGCAGCGGCAGGCTGGCCAGCGGCGCCTCGGCGCGCAGCACCTCCTCCATCACGTCGTCCCACGACTTCTCCCCGGACTTCACCAGTTCGAGCTGGTCGGGGTGGGTGAGCAGGTTGGTGACCGCGTTGCTGAGGAAGTTGATCGTGGTCTCGGAGCCGGCGCCGAGGATGGCGAAGATGGTGTCGGTGAGCTCGCCCTCGGACAGCTTGCCGCCGTCCTCGTCGTCGCGGGCGGCGATCAGGTCGCTGGTGATGTCCTCGGCCGGGTTGGCGCGCTTTGAGGCGATGAACTCCGACATGGCGTCGCGCCAGCCCATGAGGATCCCGTGCGCCACCTCGGGGCTGACGGTGGTGTCGACCATCATGTTGATGACGGGCGCGGTCTTGGCGAGCGCCGTCTCGTCCATGCCGATGATGTCGGCGACCAGGCGGGCGGGCAGCGGGTAGGCGAACTGCTGGCGCAGGTCGACGACCTCGTCCGGCCCGGCGGTGGCCAGGCCGTCGAGGAGCTCGTTGGTCAGCTGCACGATGAGCGGCCGGACGGCCTCGATGCGGCGAGGGGTGAACGCCTTGCCGACCAGGCGGCGCAGCCGCTTGTGGTCGCTGCCCCAGGAGGTCGAGATGTTGTCCATCGCCACCCAGCTGATCAGCTCCCAGTCGGGCCGGATCTCGCCGTTGGTGAACGCCGGCCAGTGGGCGCGGGCGCTCTTGGTGACGCGGGTGTCGGTCAGCACCCGGCGCAGCACCTCATAGTCGGTGATCGCCCACGCGGTGACGCCGCCGGGCAGCTCGATCAAGGTCGCGGGGCCGAGCGAGCGCAGGTGCTCGGCCTCGGCGTGGATGTCCTTGCCGGTGATGTCCAGGGCGACGGGGCAGCGACTCTCCATGAATGACTCCAAGATCTTGTCGGTAGAGCTGATCAGGGTGCGCGAGCACCCGCGAGCGGGACGGGCGGGCGAACCGGCCGCCGGGGACGGCCGGCCGGCCCGTCGCCTCTCTTTGCGAAAGACCGCGGGCCCGGCCCAGGAGGGAGGGCTAGTCGGGGAGCCTGATGGACAGCGCGTGGCGGAACACGTTCCGCGGGTCGTAGCGCTTCTTGACCTGCTGGAGACGGGGGTAGTTGTCCTTGTAGTACAAGGTGTGCCAGGGCACGCCCGAGGTGTTCAGCTCCGGGTCGGCCAGGTCGGCGTCGGGGTAGTTGATGTAGGCGCCGTCGCTCAGCTCGTCCGGTCCGGGGACGCCGCCGCTGTGGGCGTAGACGTCGCGGAACAGGTCCCTGATCAGGCCCACGTTCTGCTCGTCGTCGCCCTCGCTCGCCCAGGCGCCGAGGTAGGCGGCCTTGAGGATGGAGTCGCGCTGGGCGGTGGCCGTGGCGCCGGGCGCGACGGTGTTCACCTGGCCGCCGTACCCGACGAGCAGCACCTGCGTCGGGTTGTACACCTCGCCGGTGAAGTGCTTGTGGACCGCGGCGATCTGCGCGTCGCTGTAGCCCTTGCGCAGATACGCGGCCTTGATCTTGAACCGGCGCACGCCCGGGTTCCCCGGGTCGCCGTAGCCGGGGTAGGAGGCCGCGTACAGCCAGGGCTGGACCTCCTGGAACCTCATCATCGGCGCCACGCCGACCCCGGCCGCCACCTCGTCGAGGAAGGCGGTCATCAGGGCCTCGGCGTCCGGCGCGCCGTCGTCGATGAGCGCGCCCACCATCAGGCCCGGCTGGACCGAGTTGTGCTGGCCGTGGAAATACGGGAAGAGCCTCGCCTGCGGCGTGCCCGGGGCGCTGTTGTTCTCGCACCAGGTGCCGAAGTTGCGCAGCAGCGTGGTGAAAGCCTCCTCGGTCATGCCCTCCCACGACCAGATGGCCAGGCCGCTGCGAGTCGCCGCCGGCGCCTTGGGCAGCAGCTCGGCCGGGTCCGCGGAGTCGGCGTCCGGGCTGCGCATCCAGTAGCGGGTCACCACGCCGAAGTTGCCTCCGCCGCCGCCGGTGTGCGCCCACCACAGGTCGCGGTTCGGGTCGCCGGGCTCGCGGGTGGCGACGATGGCCCGCGCCCGGCCGTCCTCGCCGACCACCACGACCTCGACCGCGTACAGGTAGTCGACGACCGCGCCGAGGCTGCGCGACAGCGGGCCGAAGCCGCCCCCGGCGAAGTGCCCGCCGACGCCGACCTCGGGGCACATGCCGGCCGGGACCGTGACGCCCCACCCCTTGAACAGGACGCGGAAGACGTGGCCGAGGGTCGCGCCGGACTCGATCGCGAAAGCGCGGCGCCCGCTGTCGTAGTAGACGGCCGTCATCTCCGAGATGTCCAGCAGGACCTTGACCTCGGCGTTGGCGACGAAGTTCTCCAAGCCGTGCCCGCCGCTGCGCACGGCGATGCGCTTGCCCGCGGCGACCGCCTCGTCGACCGCTTCGACGACCTGCTCGGTCGTGGTCACCACGCGCACGTAATCCGGGCTGCCGACGAACCGGTGGTTGGTGCCGCGGAGCATGCTGTCGTAGCGCGGGTCGTCCCGCGTGATGGTGGAGGACCCGAGAACGGACAGGTGCTGCCCCCCGGCCGTGGAAGGAACGGCGGTGACGGCCCCGTTGGGATGGCCGTGACTCTGCAGGTCGGTCATATTCGTTCCTCCAGTGGCGGCCGGGCCGCGTCGACGCCGCCGCCCGGCCGAGTCATGGTCGGCTCGGCTCCCACAAGCCTGCTATCCAGGAGAATCCGCCTGCATCTTTCGATGTGCTGTATTCCTTTGCCTCGCTTCGCTCGGCGGGCTCGGGGCGCCTTTGAGGCGGCGCCGTTCGTCGTCGTACGGGCTCGTTCCTCACCCTCCCTCCTCCTCAGGACACCGCCGCGCCCCGAGCGGTCGGCTTGGCCTCGCTTCGCTCGGCGAGGTCGGGGCGCCTTTGAGGCGGCGCCCTTCGTCGTCGTACGGGCTCGTTCCTCACCCTCCCTCCTCCTCACGACACCGCCGCGCCCCGAGCGGTCGGCTTGGCCTCGCTTCGCTCGGCGAGGTCGGGCGCCTTTTGAGACGGCGGCCGAGCTGAAAGCGCAAGGGGGGAGGTGCGGGAGGCTGGGGGGGACCGCACCATGGGCATTTGGACACCGATGCCCCGCGTTTGAAGAAATGGATGTCCCCACCTCTCGCAGAGCCCTGTCACCGCAAGAGAAGGCGACCGGGCCGCTTCAGGCTGCGCGGGCTCACCCGCCGTGAATTCGACGAAAGGACGAGCACGTGAGTGAGGCGGACCGCTCCGGGAAAATCGTCATCGACGCCTGGTTCTCCGGATACACGTTTCCGAACTTTCTCGAGCCGATCAAACAGCGGGCCCGCGAGTTCGAGCAGGCGTACCCGCGCTACCAGATCAACGTGGGCAGCTCCTACTTCCAGAACCTGGCGGCGGACGTCGCCGCCGCGGCGCAGGAGGGCCGCCCACCCACGATCGCGTCGTACTACAGCGGCGCCACCCAGCTCGCCCGCGACACCCTGACCCAGGACGGCAGGCCGCTGTTCACCTCGGTCGAGAAGGCGATCGCCGGGCGCACGGAGATCCTCGGCCAGCCCGTCGTGCTGGACGACATGGTCACCGCCGGCCGGAACTTCTACACCATCGACGGGACCTTCGCGGCGATGCCGATGACCCTGTCGACGATGCACATGTACACCAACGTCACGCTGATGCGCGCCGCCGGCGTCGAGGAGGTGCCGCGCACCTTCCAGGAGATCGAGGCGGCGTGCGCGGCCATCGCCCGCATGGAGAACGCCCCGCCGCACCGGATCAGCTGGGCCAACGACGGCAAGTTCTTCCAGCAGATGCTCGCCCACCAGGGCGGCCTGCTGACCGACGGCAACAACGGCCGCGAAGGGCGGGCCACGTCCGTCGACCTGCTGTCCCCGCAGATGATGGCCTTCGTGCTGTGGTGGTCGCGCCTGCACCGGGACGGCCACTTCCTGCACAGCGGCAAGCTGGAGGACTGGGCCGGGTGCGCGCAGGCGTTCAGGGAGCAGCGGGTCGTCTTCCGGTTCAGCTCCTCCTTCGAGGCGCCGTACATGGTCAAGGCCGGCGAGGAGCACGGCTTCGAGGTCGCGGTGACCCCGACGCCGTACAACGCCGACTACCCCTTCGCCGGCAACTGGATCGGCGGCGACGGCATCTGGCTGCGCGACGGGCTGGACGAGGAGACCAGCGACGGCGCGCTCGCGTTCATGCAGTACCTCAACAACCCGCGCAACGCCGCCGAGTGGCACAAGGTGTACGGCTCGGCGCCCGTCACCAACGCGGCGGCCGCGCTGCTGGAACGTGAGGGCTGGTACGACGAGCACCCCTACCACCGGGTGACCACCGAGCAGCTGAACACAACGACGGGAGTGCCCGGCGCGGAGACGCCGATCGTGGGGCACTTCGCGCAGATCCAGCACGCCATGATGTACGCCCTTGAGGACATCATGGCGCTCGGCGTCGACCCGGTGGAGCGGTTCACCCAGGCGGCCAAGGAGTCGGAGCAGCTGCTGGACGACTACGGCAGGCTCTGTCTGGTGAACGGCCCCCGTCCCGCCCACTGCACGCTCATCGACAGCTGACGGCTCTTCTCCCCTGGCTGGTCTTCTCCCCCTCCCGCCCTCCCGGGGCGGACGGCCGGCGGTCCGCACGGACCGCCGGCCGTCCTGTGTCCGGGCCGAGTATCCGGGAGCCCGGTACATCAGGGTCCCCGCGCACGCGAAACGGCCGGCAGGGTGCCTGCCGGCCGTTCCATGAGGTCTTCGCTCTGACGTCTTCGCTGTGAGTTCTTCGCTCTGAGGAGGTCTCTGAGAGGGCTTCTCCGTTGAGGACGTCTCTGTGCTGAGGACGCCTCTGTGAGGTCGTCGCGCGGAGGGCTCAGGCGTCCACCCGCTCGGCCCGGGGGCCGGGGACGCCGATCTTGCGGCCCTCGGTGTGGTAGAGCCACATCTGCACCAGGATCAGGTTGAACACCCACCCGGTCCAGCGGGCCGCTTCCAGCATGTAGGTGAACCCGACCTCGAACGGGAGCCGCATCAGGACGTTGACGATCAGCACGCCCCAGATGTTGTTCATGATGATGGCGAAGCTGTAGAGCATGAAACGGCGGTGCAGGTCGAAGCGGCGCTTGCGCGCGTAGACGACCGCCGTCACGGTGAAGATGATCCACAGGCTCGTCGCGGCGGCGACGCCGATCTGCCCGACCGGCGGCGCGAAGGGCACCAGGATCAGGCCGATGATGCCGCCGACCACCGCTCCCAGCGCGTACAGCCGGCCGCTGACGCGGTGGACGGCGGGGTGCTTCTTGCGCAGCCACGGCCACACCTGGAAGCAGGCGGTCACGATGGCCACGGTGCCGCACACCATGTGCACCACGAGCAGCGGGTAGTAGGCGGGGAAGCCGTCGTGCGGCGGCGTCGGCGCCTTGCTCTCGGGCACGTACGGCGAGATCTGGTAGACCAGGTAGGTCACGACGATGACCAGCAACGGGGCGATCCAGGGACGGCGCCACCACGACTTGCTCGGACGGGAAGCGGGAGCCTGCGCCTGCGGGCGGGCCGGAGGATCGGCCAGCCCGGTGGGGACGCCGGCCTTGTCGGTATCCAGTGTCACGGTTGTTCTCCTCATGCTGACGAGGCCCGGCATCGAGCCGCTGTGGATCTCCCCCGATGTGGCCACGCCTGAGCCGCGGGGCCACCGTCGTGGCCCCGCCGGCCCGGGTCGGGCATCAGGGACGAAGGACGAAGCCGAGGTCCGGCGGCTGCTTTCCGGCGAGCACGTCGCCGAAGACCTCGACGATCGCCTCCGGCCCCTGCGCGTGCTCGATGGTCAGCCACGACGCCGTGCTCGCCAGGAAGCGCTCCTCGGACGCGGCGTACCGGGCGTAGTAGTTCTCCGGGCCCTCCGCCTCGGCGACCGTCCACTCCACCGCAGGGGTGAAGAACACCTCTGCCGCGGGGCCGCGCAGGCCGGGCGGCGGAGGCACCTGGGCGCCGGGGTGGGTGAAGCCGATGAGCGTGGTGTTGACCAGCTCGTCCGCGAAACGCTCGGCGACGGCCAGCCGCAGGGTGGCCTCACCGGTGAGGTCCACGAACACGGCCGGGCCCTCGATCGAGACCGACGCCAGGTCCTCGTAGGAGGCGACCGTGTCGTACAGGCCGAGGCCGCCGACGAACGCGGCGTTGCGCGCCGAGGTGAACCCGACGGTCGTCAGGCCGAGGCCGCGCGCCGCCGCCTCCTCGACCAGCCCGATGGCCACCTTGCTGGAGGCGCTGGTCAGCACGACCGTGCGGGCGCCGGCCTCGGCCAGGCGCTGCAGCAGGTCGGCCAGGTTGTAGGCCGCCGGGTAGACCGGGTGGATGAGCGTGCGCCGCTCGTCCAGCGCGTCGGGCTCCGCGGCCAGCTCGAAGTGCCAGTACCAGGGGTGCAGGAAGTGCCGCTGCGGCGTGAGGTCGGCGAAACCGCGCGGCGTGACCTGCGGCGCGACCACGTGGTGGGTGGACATCGGCAGGTAGCCGAAGTAACGCGTGCCGACGGCGATCTCCGGGTGGCGGGACTCCTCGACCCTGGCGTGCCCCCAGACGGGGACGCGGCCGTATCCCTCCGGGCCGGGGAAAGCGTCGAAGAAGGGGATGTCGGATTCGCCGAAACGCGCGTAGGTGGCGTTGTTGGCCGTAAGGCCGAAGTTCTCGACCGCGAGCCGCACCTCGCCGGGCTCGAGGCCAGGAGACGCCGCGTCCCGGATCTCGCTCACCGTCAGATCGTCGCGCTTGAAGACCAGATCCCATCTGTCCGGGTGAGACACTGCCATCTCCTTCGTTCGTCGCCCGCGGGCCGGCGGTCGCCGACGGACCGGGGCACCGGAACACCGCGGAAGTGAGCACACGGCCCACACCGCCACATCGTTCTCCGCCGCCTTTCCGCGCCGCATCTTCTGGATTGCGGCATTACGGTCCCGCCGCGATCACGCCGCGTTCCGGCGCCACCGGGCGGGCAACTCCGCAATACGGAATATGTGGGCAAGAGCGCGGGACGCCACCCTTGTGCTACCGGCTCGTGGAAAGTGGCCGCCCGACCGTGTCGAGGCCGCTTGGTGCTACCGCTCGATCGAGTCCCAGTGAGCCCGAACGTCGAAAGGCACGTCACATGGTGGATTCAACGTTGAAACAGGGCGAGGCCCGCGCCCCGGTCATTCAGCCGCAGCTTCCCTCGCTCACCGGAATGCGGTTCGTGGCCTGTCTGTTCCCCTTCGCCTTCCACGTCCTGTGCACGAACGTGTTCGCCGCCAAGGACTGGCACATGATGCCCATGCCCGGCACCCTCGCGTCGTATTTCTGGGAGGGGAACTGGGCGAGCGTCAGCTTCTTCTTCCTGCTGAGCGGTTTCGTCCTCACCTGGTCGATGCGCCCCGGCGACACGACATCGAAGTTCTGGCGCCGTCGTTTCTTCAAGGTCTGGCCCAACCACCTGCTGACCTTCGTCGCCGCCGCCATTCTGTTCGGCACGGTGATGAAGATGACGTTCAGCGGACTGAGCACCGTGCTGAACGTCACCCTGTTGCAGGCGTGGTTCGCGCCGCTGGACATCTGGACCGCCTACAACTCGGTGTCCTGGTCGCTGTCCAACGAGGCGTTGTTCTACTTCCTGTTCCCGTTCATGATCCGCTACATCGTCCGTATCAAGCCCGAGCGGCTGTGGGCGTGGGCGATCGGCATCGTCGCGGTCATCTTCCTGGTCCCGCTCGCCGCCACCCTGCTGCCGGGCGCCGGCGGCATGTACCAGCCGTGGACCCAGTCGGCGCACCTGGAATTCTGGTTCACCTCCAAGTTCCCGCCGGTGCGGCTGCTGGAGTTCGTCCTCGGCATCATCGCGGCCCGCATCGTCATCACCGGCAGGCGGGTGCCGCTCAGCCTCGGCAGCTCGGTCGCGCTGACCGTTTTCGCCTACTTCGTCGCCCCGCACCTGCCGCTGACCTACCCGCAGGCGGCGGCCACGGTGATCCCGCTCGCCCTCATGATCGCCAACGCGGCCATCGTCGACGTGAACCGCCGTCCGAGCTGGCTGCGCAACCGGGTCGTGGTGTGGCTCGGCGAGGTGTCCTTCGCCTTCTACATGTGCCACCTGCTCGTGGTGATCTTCGGCACGATGTGGCTGACCGGCGGCAAGAGTTACAGCACACCGGTGGCGCTCGGCATCGTCGCACTGCTGTTCCTGGTCTCGCTGGCCATCGCGGCGGCGATGTTCCACCTGGTGGAGACGCCCATCATGCGCCGCTTCGCCTCCTCCCGCAGCCGCTCGCGCCACGTCGCGGCCACCACCCCGTCGACCGCGCCCGCGGCCGCGTCCGCGTCCGGCACCACCCCCGAGCCTCCCGCCCTCGCCGGCGCCTCCTCCTCCACCACCCCCGACTCCTGACGGGAGCCACCGGGTCTGTCCAATCAGGCAGACCCGGTGCCTGCCTGCCGGCCGCTGTCGCACAAGCCGGACGGGTCATGAGCCGGGGGCATGACGGGCGAAGTCGGCCAAAGCGGTTGCTGGGCGGCTCGCTTCGCCTTACTCGGATGTGAGCCGCGTCGTACGACGTCCGGGAAGGCCCGCTAGAAGTTCGCTGGAGTGCCAGATCGGCGATCCAGTAGCGCGACGGAGTGATCTGAAGTAGTTCAGATACCATGCGAGTCATGGCGACGAAGAGCTTCCCTTACAGCGCCTTCCTACGTGGACCGTCGCAGGTCCTTCCGTCTCTCGACGACGCCGACGTCATCCTGGAGCGTCGCGACGACGAGAACCTCATCCTCATGCGCGCCGAACGATTCGAGGCAGGCGTTTCCACGCTGCGCATCGCCGCCCGTGCCCTTGCGATCCTCGCCCGCCGCAACAGCGACCTCGCCGAAGAGGTGCTCACCGAGGAACTGCCCTGGACCACCTGGCTGCCCGACACCGAACGGCATGCCTGCGTGGCGGAACTCCTCGGACACCTGGTCGCCGGCGCGGACACAGGCGAGCTCGTTCCTTTCAGCCGCGCCCTCACCTCCTGGCGATCCACCGCGATCGCCTGGAGTGACCCGCAACTCGCGCACGACCTCCAGGGCCCCTTCTCCGGCGACGGCGGTGAGGTCACCCGCCCGGCCGACCACTCCGAATGACCGGCCGAGGCGCCGAGGTACCCCGCCCCAAGCCATGGGTGGTGCGCTTCGCCGACCGCAGAGCGGCTGAAGGCTGGCGGCACCTCCTCATTCAGGCGCTGGAGAATCTCGACCGCGCATGGGTGGCCATCACCAGCGACCCACGCCACGTGGACAGCCGCCAGCATCCTCTGAAAGGGGCACTCGGCACCGTCAAGGTGGGTGGCGAGGCGCTAGAGCAGTGGCAGTACGAAGCCACCGCCGGTGGTCGCATCTGGTACGCCATTGACGATGCGCAGCGGACGCTGTGGATCACACGCGCCGGCACCGGACATCCGAGCCGGACCGATAAGCGATAACGGTCAGACAAGTGGAACGCGACGAGTCGGCTGACCAGGCCGGGCATGAAGGACGACCCGCGCACCCCCGCCTCCCGTTGATGCCGCGAAACTGCCGCATCAACGGGCGAGATGGCCGAGCCGACGCGAGCACGGCGGTGTCGGCTGGTTCAGTCCGCCCGTGCGGCGTGGATCGTGGTGAAGGCCAGGAGGAGATCGGCGGTGCGCCGCGGATCCTCGATCATGGGTGAGTGTCCGAGGCCGGGCAGCATCTCGATTTGCGCGCTCGGCACTATGCGATAGTCGGCGGCGGAGCGGGTGACGCCCTGTTCGAGCCAGGGGGCGACGTGATCCATCTTCAGGGCGCCAACAACCTTCCGGACGCGCAGTCGCAGCTGGTGGTGACCATGTTCGCGCTGCCGGGCACCCCGATTCTGACCCTGGTCGGCGCGGAGGAGTTGGCCGAACGACGGGACCGGCGGGTCAGCCGGCCGTGATGACCGTCGACGAGGCGCCTTCATCCTGAGCGACGGCGTTCTTCGCCGTCCACGCCGGGTGATTCCGTACGGCGGAACGCCGCGGCGGACCTTCTGGTCGCCGCGGCGTTCCGCGTTCTCTCGGAGCCCGTCCGCGCCGGGGGCGCGGCGGGTGGGGAAGTCAGCCGAACAGGGGGCGGACCTCGATGCCACCGCGCCAGGTGCCGGGGCTGAGCTTGGCGATCTCCACGGCGTGGTCGATGTCACGGGCCTCGATCACGGTGAAGCCGCCGAGCACCTCCTTGGCGTCGATGAAGGCGCCGTCGGTGACGCCGTCGCTGCGGACGGCCTTGGCGGTGGTGCTGGGCTGGAGGGCGTAGCCGGCGACGATGCTGGCGCCGAGCTCCTCGATCTTGCCCGCGTACGCGCCGTGCGCCTCAAGCTCCTCCTGCGGAGCCTCCGACCAGTCGGCGGGGGTGGGAGCGTAAAGCAGAACCGCGAACTGAGCCATCAGGATTTCCTCTCGTCGTTTTCATTTACAACGAACCGGCTACCACCGTATGGGATCGTTCTTTAATCGATGGTACGGTCCGAGTCTTTGGTGTCCCGGCATCGACACATATAGCGATATTCGGTCGATCCAGAAATGGGATCCGGCTGCGCGAATCCAGAGATGCACGACCTCCGGGCTTCGCGCGGCCCGCGCCCGGTGCCGTCGGGGGCCCGGCGGACGACCGGTCCGCCGGGCCCCCGACGTCCACCGCTAGGACTCGCGTCCCGCCACGGCGACCTCGTCGCGGACCGGCTGGGCGCTCGCCTGCGCCTCGCCGGCGTCCGCGTCGCTGGACCGCGCCTGGCCGTTCGCCTCCGGCCCCGCGCCCGCCTCGCCGCCGTCCGGGCCGGCCGGGGGCTGCCCGAAGGGGGGCAGGTCCTTCAGCACGACCGCGTTGAGGATGGCGACGCCGAGGACGACCAGGGCGCTGATGGCCGCCACCACGTGCAGGCCGCTGGTGAACGCCGCGTGGGCAGGGGCGAGCAGCGTCTCGGCGGCCTGCTGAGGCAGCCCCCCGGCCGCGGCCGCGGCCCCCGAGACGCTCTCCCGGGCGGCTCCGGCCGCGGCGGCCGGGACACCCGCGGGGATGGCGTCGGCGACCTGCGTGCGGTACACGAGGGTGCCGATGGTGCCGATGGTGGCGATGCCGAGCGCGTAGCCGAACTCGTTGGAGATCTGCGCCAGCGACGACGCCGACCCGGCCTTCTCCGGCGGGACGGACCCGACGACCAGGCCCATGCCGAGCGTGAGCAGCGGACCGCCGCCGAGGCACCAGACGGCGTACCCGATGATCATGCCGGCCGCCGAGGTGGAGAAGGTGAGGATCACCAGGCCCGCGACCACGACGATCAGGCCGCCCGCGATGAGGTGGGCGGGCTTGAACTTACCGCCGAGCTGCGGCCCCACCGTGACGCTGACGATGCCGAGCAGCAGGCCGGGGAGCAGGCCGAGGCCGGCCTGCAGCGGTGTCATGCCCGCCACCGTCTGGAAGTACTGGGCGATGAACAGCATGGTGGTGCCGGTCAGCGCGCTGTAGAGGAGCATGCTGCCCAGCTCGGTGTTGAACATCTTGTTGCCGAACAGCCGCAGGTCGAGCAGCGGGTCGCTCAGCGCGCGCTGGCGGCGCAGGAACACGACCGCCATGACCAGGCCGAACACCAGGGCGACGAGGGGAATCGCCTGCCAGCCGGTGCGGGCGAGCTCCTTGATGCCGTAGATGACCGGCAGGACCGCCGCCAGCGAAAGGGCCACGCTGGTGAAGTCGATCTTCCCGGCCTGGGCGTTGCGGTACTCGGGCAGCAGGATCGGGCCCGCGATGAGCAGCAGCACCATCGGCGGCACGCCCAGCAGGAAGACCGAGCCCCACCAGAAGTGCTCCAGCAGGACGCCGCCGACGACCGGGCCGAGGATCGCGCCCAGCGAGAAGGACCCGGCCCAGACGCCGATCGCGGTCGCGCGCTGCTTGTCGTCGCGGAACATGTTGCTGATCAGCGAGAGCGTGGACGGGCCGAGGGTGGCGCCGGCGATGCCGAGCACCGCACGGGCGATGATGAGCGTGATGGCGCTGGTGGAGTAGGCCGCCACGACCGAGGCGACGCCGAAGGCCGCCGCGCCGATCAGGAGCAGCTTGCGGCGGCCGATGCGGTCGCCGAGGTTGCCCGCGGTGATGAGGAAGCCCGCGACCATGAACCCGTAGATGTCCACGATCCAGAGCTGCTGTGTGCTGTTGGCGCCGAGCTTCGCGCTCACCTCGGGCAGCGCCAGGAGCACCACGAAGATGTCCAGGGCGACGAGAATCGCGGGCAGGGCCAGAACCGCCAGGCCCACCCACTCACGTCGTCCGGCCTTGAGCCGCACATCGTCGGTCACATTCTTGTCCTCTCTTCGTCGGCCGCGCACCAGCGGAATGGCCGCTTGGAGTCGGTGGTGCGATTACAGGGACGTGCTCGATGTCAGGCCGGTCCTCCCGCGCCCGCTGGAGGAGGGCGTACCGGCCGCGGAATTCCGGCAGCGGCGCCCCCTTCCCCAGGGATCCGAGATCGGGCTGATCACGCGGGCGGCGCCTGCGGTACGGCAGGGACCCGGACGAACGGGTCACCCAGGGATCGCCACCAGAGGACGCGACGGGAGACCGAGCGACATTCCCGCACACCCCGCCTGAGAAGAGAGAAAGCGGGGATTTCATCAAATCGCCCTGCCGGAGTGATGAACCGGTCAGAGCGCAACACGAAAGGACACACCGACACCAGCCGACGCGCATTGCTCCGGACCTGGCCACCGGGGTACGCCACAGGGCGGAACCTCTCCGGTAAAGCCAAGTCAAGCCGTCTTGTCATGCTGGTCGGCACGCTCCTTTCCGCCGGCGGTGACCGGGCCGCGGCCATCCGCCGATGTTCTCCCCCAGCATTGTCTCGTCGGCCACTCCGCGGTACTTCTTTCAAAATGCTCTGTCGCCGGGAACGGGCCGTTCAGGCCGCCGCCCGCGCCGCCCGGACGGGCGCGACGGGCGCGACGGGCCCGGCGGGCTTGGGCTGCGTCCAGCGCGACGGCCCCGCCTCGACGATGCGCTCGCGGCCGGCCTTGCCCCTGACGAGCAGGTCGGCGAGGACGCCGGTCGCGGCCGCGTCGCCCGCGCGCAGCGCGGCGGCGACCTCGGCCAGGTCGCGCGCCACCGCTTCGAGCACGGCGGCGACCGGTTCGCCGTTCTGCCGCAGGATGTCCGACCACAGGTCCGGGTCGCCGTTCGCGATGCGCGTGGTGTCCTGCAGCCCCGCCCCGGCCAGCGACAGCGCCGCCTCGTCCGCGCCGGCGAACCGGGCGGCGAGCGCCGCCGACACCAGGTGCGGCGCGTGCGACACGGCGGCCACCACCCGGTCGTGGGCGCCGGGGGCCAGTACCTTCACCTGCCCTCCGCACACCTCGACCAGACGGGCGACGAGCGCGACGGTCTCCCCCGGCGTCTCGGAGTGCGGGCACAGAGCCCACGGCCGCCCGGCGAACAGCTCCTCGCGGGCGGCCGCGGGCCCGGAAAGCTCGCGGCCCGCCATGGGGTGCCCGGGAACGTAGGTCGAAAGGTCGCAGCCGGCCAGGGCGGCCTCGGCCGCGATGCCGCCCTTGGTGCTGGCCACGTCGGTGTAGGCGGCGCCGAGCCCGCGGGCCTGCGCGTCGCGCAGCACGGGGACCACGGTGGACGGCGGGGTCGCGATGACCACCACGTCGGCGGGCGGGGTGCCCGGCCCGAGCGGCACGCCCGCGCCCATCCGCACCGCCTGCGCCAGCGAGGCGGCGTCCCGGTCGGACAGCGCGACCTGGACGCCGGCGCGCCGCAGGCCGAGCGCGATCGAGGTGCCGATCACCCCGGTGCCGATGACCGTGACGCGGCGGATCGCGGGCGAGCCCGGCGCGCCGGCCGCCTGGAGGTGCGATGGCGTGGCGCCCGCGATCATCGTGATCACCATGGTGGCGTTCCCTTTCCTCTTCGTCCTCTTCACCGGTTCGGAGAAAGCGCCGGCGGCGGATTCCCGTGCGAAATCGTTCCGCACCACCAACTGTGCGCCGTTCCGGCCCTGAAAGAGGTGGAAAAGAAAGGCAGCAAGCTGCCGATCGCCATCCGTTTCCTGCCATTCCCCGCCGCTGGGCGGCCGTTCGGGATTCCTTTTCCCCGCCCCCTCGGACGCGCGGGCGGACGAGGGCATGGCGAAGGCCTCACCGGCGCTCGTCCGGTGAGGCCTCGATCCAGATCACGCGCGCCTAGACTCCGGCGGTGGCGAACTGACCCGGGGTGCGGCCGGCTCCGGCGGGGCCGCGGTAGCACTGGGCGATGTCCAGCCAGTGATCGGCGTCCGGGCCGACCGCGGTGACCGCCAGGTCGTCGCGGTGGCGGCGCCGGGTCGCCAGCAGGCAGAAGTCCACCGCCGGGCCGGTGATCCGCTGCTCGGCGTCCTCGGGGCCGAACGCCCACAGCTCGCCGGAGGGGGCGGTGAGCTCCCAGCGGAACTCCACGGGCGGCGGGGTCAGGCCCCGTGCCTGGTACCCGAAGTCCTTGGTCAGGATCGCGAAGATCACCAGGTGCTGGATGCGGTCCGTGCGCTCCAGGCTCACGCCCAGCGCGTCGGCGATGTCCTGCCCGTGCGCGAACTGCTCCATGATGCCCGCGCAGGTGAGGATGATCGGCGGCAGCGGGTTGACCAGCCACGGCACCACCTGCCCGGCCGGCACACCGGCGAGCGCGTCCACGACGAACGCGCGCTCGGCGCGCCAGCGGGCCAGCAGCACCTCGGGCGTGTCGTCGGCGTAGTCGGCGAGCGCGGCGTTCACCGCGCCGTTGAAGTCGTGCTCGGCGCCCGCGGCGATGGCCTTGAACTTCTCGGGGTCGGCGGCCGCGGTGCCGGCGATGCGGAAGATGAACGCCAGGTGGGCGATCTGGTCGGCGACCGTCCATCCCGGGGCGGGGGTGGGCAGGCTCCACTGGTCGGGGGTGAGGCCGGCGACCAGGTCGTCGAGTTGCTCACCTTCCGCGGTCAGGTCTGCGAGCACGGCATCCAGTTCGGACACGTGTCTCTCCTCTCACTGGTACTGGTCACTGGTCGTCGGTCACGGGTGGGCGACGGAGCCGGGGCCGCCGGGGGACGCGGTCGTGGTGCGCAGCCAGGCGCCGACGTGGCGGGCCGCGGTGAAGCTCGCCCAGGACGTCAACTCGACCAGGGCCCGGTCACCGGGCGTCTCGGCCCGGAACCGCGCCACGAGCGCGTCGTCGACCTGGTAGGACGCCATCGCGGTCAGAAGCGCCAGCCGGCCGCTGGGGCGCAGGCCCGACGGCAGCGCCGACACCGCGTCCTCGGCCCATGCGCGGCTCGGCCCCTTCGGCTCGCCGTTCCACGCGGCGAGCTCGGCCGTCACGAGCTCCCGTACCGGGGCCGGCACCGAGTGGCGGCCCGCCTGCTCCATCGCCGCGGCGGCGCGGGCGAAGGCTCCGGCGATGAACGGCGTGCCCTCCGCCCAGGCCAGGTCGCCGGGGAGCGGCGCGGGGGGCAGCAGGACCAGGGACGCACCGGGGGCGGCGGCCCTGCGGGCGGCCGGGCGCATGACCAGGCCGAACAGCCGCATGAGCGGTCCGCGCGCCCGATCGGGAACCTGCGGGGGCAGCAGGGACTCGCCGAGGAAGACGTTCACCATGCGGTTGAGGTACTGGAAGGTCACCGCGACCGCGGCCAGCTCGCGGGTGCGCTCCGGCGGCTCGGGCGGGGCCTGCCGGGCGGCCCCCGCGCGGGTGGCGCCGGCCAGCGTCCACGCGGCCACCCTGCGCACGACCGGGTCGGTGATCGCCTCGGCGCGGGCGCCGGCGATTTCGCGGGCCGGGTTGCCCGCCACCAGGCCGTCCATGGTGGCGCGGTGGACGTCGACGCAGTACGGGCAGGCGTTGGCGGCCGACACCGCGGTGGCGACCGCCTCCTTGACCGGCCGCTCCACGGTCCCGGCGGCGAGGAGCGACTCGCGCAGGATCCCCCAGGCGGCGGCGAGCGGCTCGGGAGCCGGCGAGTGCAGGATCATGGGCGGCGCGAGCATGCCGAAGTCCCGCTCGACCTGCGTGTACACCCGGGCGACCAGGCCGCCGGCCGCGGCGGGCCGCACCGGCTCGACATGCCGCACCTGCCTCAGCACCCCGGGCAGCGTCAAGCGGCTGAGCACCTTGCCCATCGCTCCCCCTCCTCTACCTGGTCGTCCGCGGACACGCCTCGACCGGCACGCCGCCGGAAACCTCGCGGCGCCACCGGGCTACCGGCGCATCAGTTCGGGGATCTGGGGCGCGGCGGCGCGGCGGGTGGCGACGCCGCCGTTCGGCGCCGGGGCCCCGTAGGTGACCTCGACGCCCCGCTCGCGGGCGGCCGCGACGATGCCGGGGATCGCGCGCTCGGCGAGGGCGGAGATGGTCATCGCCGGGTTGACCGTGAGCGCGCCGGGGACGGCGGAGCCGTCGGTGACGAAGATGCCGGGGTGGCCGCGCAGCTCGTGGCGGTCGTCCAGGGCCGAGGTCTCCGGGTCGTCGCCGATGCGGCAGGACGAGAGCGGGTGCACTGTGTAGGCGCCGACCACGTCGTTGGTCCACGCGGCCACCTCGGCGAGCCCGTCGCGTTCGAGGATGTCCTTGCACTCGGCGTCGGCCAGGGCCCAGGCGCGCAGCGTCTGCGGGGTCGGGTCGTAGCGCAGCCTGCCGATGCCGAGCATCTGCTGCGACAACCGGTCGGCGTTGCCCCGGGCCGGCGGCGGGCCGAAGACGCCCTCGTTGTTGTCCTCGATCATCTGGAAGATGATCAGCCAGGAGCGCCAGCGCTTGAGCACTTCCTTCTTGTCCACGCCGAACCAGCTGATGCCCTCGGCGCCGGGGACCTGGGCGAGAATGGTGCCGAGGCCCGGCGGGAAGTACAACTGCTCCAGCGAGAAGCGCTCGAACTCGGGCAGCGAGCCGTCCAGGTGGTCCCAGTTGGCGACGACCGGTCCCCTGCCGATCTGGTTGGCCTCGTAGGCCAGGCCGTTCCCGCGCGAGAGGCCGAGGACGTCGCGCACCTTGTCCTCGTTGAGGATGGCGGTGTTGAGCCGCTCGCCGTTGCCGGAGAAGTAGCGGCCGACGGCGCGCGGCATGGCGCCCAGCGTGGCCTCGCTGCGCTGGAGGATGACGGGGGTGGCGCCCGCGCCGGCCGCCAGGACGATGATCTTGGCGTCGATGGTGCCGCTTCCGGCGGTGATCCGGTAGTCCTCGCCGTCGACGACCTCGTAGTGGACGCGGTAGCCGCCGTCGTCGGTGCGGGAGATGTGCTGCACCTCGTGCAGCGGCCGGATCTCGGCCCCGTGCGAGAGCGCCGCGGGCAGGTAGGTGAACAGCAGCGACTTCTTGGCGTCGAAGCGGCAGCCGGCCATCATCCAGTTGCAGTTCACGCACTGGGTCGGGTCGACGGCGACCGGCACCGGGTTGGCCGTGCGGCCCGCGTGGTCGCACGCCGCCGCCCACAGGCCGCCCGCGTAGGAGACGTCGTTCCACCCCTGCTGGTAGATCGGGATGGACTCCGCCACCCGGTCGTACCACGGGTCGAGGGTGTCGCGGCTGATGGCTTCCGGCCACATGCGCCGGCCGATGCTGCCATGGCGCTCGAAGACGAAGCGCGGCGCGCGCGGCATCGCGGCGAAGTAGACGACGCTGCCGCCGCCCACGCAGTTGCCGCCGAGGATGCTCATGCCGTCGCCGACGACGAAGTCGAACGCCCGCGTGTAGGACGATCCGAGCTTGAAGTCCTGGTCGAAGTCCTCGCCGGTCAGCCACGGCCCCCGTTCGAGCACCACGACCTTCGCGCCGCCCGCGGCGAGGTGGTAGGCCGCGATCGCGCCGCCGAAGCCGCTGCCGACCACGAGGACGTCGGTGCGTTCGGTGCTGGTCATGCGGGGCTCCCTGAGGGCGTCGTGTCCGGGTGCAGGCGGGCCAGCGGCCGGCCGTAGGTGTACTCGTCGAACCGCCACAGGCCGTCGGCGCCGGGCTTCTCGATGCCCAGCGCGATGAGTCCGGGGTGCCCCTGGGCGATCGCGTCGGCGGTGTGCATGTGGGCCGCCGAGTCGAAGGCCATGTTGCTGAACAGCGCCAGGCTGACCCACAGAGCCTTCTCTGGGTGGCCGGGGAGCGTCAGCCGCTGCACCAGGGCCGTGCGGTGCTCGAAGGGAAGGGCGACGAAGGGCGGCACGTCCTCGTCCAGGGTGAGGCCCTGCTCGCCGGCGTAGGCGTGCGCGTGGGCGTCCAGCGCGGAGGCGAAGCCGTCCAGGCCCTCGGCCAGGCCGGTCGCGTCCCACTCGATCAGCTCGATGACGCCGGCCTGAACCGCTCCGCCGCCGGTGGTGGCGCCCGCGATGGCCCTGTCGTCCGGCGACCGCTTCTCTCCGGGGACGATCGTGTCGGCGAACGCCTCCAGCGTCATCGTCCTCGCGTGTTTCCCCTCGGGGGTTGGCGACGGCATAGGCGTTCCCTTCGTCGGTCCCGGGCGGCGGCTGACCAGTTCAACGTTCAGGCACGCCCGCCTCCGGCTGCATCTTCTGAGTTGCTTTCACATTCGCTCCCCGTGACGCCCGCTGAAAGTGGATATGAGCAGGCAGGGGGACCTTAGGGGTTGTCGCAGAAGGTGACGGCCGCCAATTCTGATGACATGGCCGAGTGCCGTCGATGTGTCGTCGTCGAGCGTCGTCTTTCCCGGAATTCATACGGTGACCGGGTGGGGTCCATCCACTGCAGTGAGGTGTGAGCAGATGACGGAGGCTCACGAATATGAGTTCTCCCGTGGCAATTCGGGGTCTATTCCGCAAACACCTCTAATGCACGGGAGGAGCAATGGATAGCGCAATCGAACAGGCCGTCATGCGCGTCGTCAGGAGCATGCACGAGAACCTGGGCGAGCCATTGACCATCAATGACATGGCGCGTACGGCGATGTTCAGCAAGTTTCACTTCTCCCGCGTCTTCCAGCGGGTCACCGGGCTTTCGCCCGGCCGCTTCCTGTCCGCCGTCCGCATCCAGGAGGCCAAGCGGCTCCTGGCCTCCACCTCGCTGACCGTCACCGACATCAGCCACCGGGTGGGGTACTCCAGCGTCGGCACCTTCAGCTCCCGCTTCACCAGCAGCGTGGGGGTCTCCCCGACCAAGTACCGCCAGCTCAAGAGCGTCGCGCCTGACATGCCGTTCGACGGCCTGGAAGAGCCGCCCATCATGGGGCCGGTGACCACGACGATCAGGGGGGACATCTTCTCCCCGCTGGAGGACCAGCCCATCTTCGCCGGGCTCTTCCCCGACCGGATCCTCGAAGGCCGGCCCGTCAAGTACACGATCCTGCCCAAGCCCGGTCCCTACGTGCTGGAGGACGTGCCGCAAGGTGACTGGCACCTGATGGCGCAGGCCATCGCCCCGGGACGCGAAGACGCCCTCGACCACGCGCCCGGCGGCGACACGGCCGTCTGCATCGGGCGCCACGGTCCGATCACCGTACGGCCCGGCACGCACACCAGGGTCGCCGACCTGTCGCTGCGGCCGATGCGCCCGCTCGACCCGCCCGTGCTGCTCGCCCTGCGCGACCTGCTGCCGGTCAACGTCCCCCAGCTGATCCACTGATCCGTTCGTCCTCCGGGCCGGGCACCTCACGCGCCGGCGGCATCGGGCGCCGTCTCCGGCGCCGGTGACCGCGGCGCCTCTGACCGCGGCACCTCTGACCGCGGCGCCGATCCGTCCTGACGCCCATGACCCCCGGCGTCCTGTGAGCCCGGACGCCCATGATCCGGGCGCCCTTTCCTCGCTCCTTGTTCTCTCCGGCCGTCGTTTCCCCTGGCCGGCGTTTCCCCGCGTCTCGTCCCCCTCGTCGTGTGTTCACCGGAGGGCAAGCGGAAAGGCGGGCTCCCCAGAGAAGGGGCGCCCGCCTTCGGCGTCTCTCGCCGCCCGCGTCCCGCCCGTCAGGCGGGGTGGACGGTCATCGGCAGGCCGCCGCGCACGCGCAGGGAGAGCATGGGCTCCGCCACGGCCTCGTGCCCGGGCAGCTGGGTCAGCCGCAGGTCGCGGGCGACCATGGCGATCACGAACGTGGCCTCCATCATCCCGAGGTGGTTGCCGACGCAGAACCGCGGCCCGGCGCCGAACGGGATGTAGGCGTACCGCGGCCGGTTCACCGGGCGGTCCGGGTCGAACCGGTCCGGGTCGAACCGGTCGGGCGCGTCCCAGAACGCCGGGTGGCGGTGCAGCGTGTACGGGCTGATCAGCACGTCGGACCCGGCCGGCACGTGGTAGCCGCCGACCTCGTCGTCCGCCTGGGCCTCCCGGGGCAGCATCCACACCGGCGGGTAGAGCCGCATGACCTCCTCCACCACCATCGCCGTGTAGCGCAGGCGGTGCAGGTCCTCGTAGACCGGCAGCCGGTCGCCGAGCACCTCGGCCGCCTCGGCGCGCAGCCTCTCGCGCACCTCGGGGTGCCGGTCGATGAGGTGGAACGTCCACGCCAGGGTGCTGGCCGTGGTCTCGTGCCCGGCGAGCAGCAGCGTGACCAGCTCGTCGCGCATCCGCTGCCGGCCGACGCGCGGGTCCGCCTCCTGGGCGGTCGAGCCGATCAGCCGGGAGACGACGTCGTCTCCGAGGCCCTCGGCACGGTCCAGCCGGCCGGCGACCAGGTGGTCGACGATGCGCTGCAGTTCGGCGCGGGCGCGGCGGAAGCGCAGCTGCTTGGGCAGCGGCACCCACATGGGCACCTTGCTCAGCGTGATGAGCTCGAACATCGCCTGGTCCTGGACGGCCTCGAAGGAGTGGCCGATCGAGCTGAACGCGCCGAGGTCGGCGTCGAGCAGGGTGCGCCCGAGCACGCCGAGGCTGAGCCAGGTCATCTCCTGGACGACGTCGACCGGCTCGCCGCCGGCGTGCGAGCGCAGCCGCTCGACGAGCCCGGCCGCCTCCGCGGCGATGACCTGGTCCATCCGGGAGATCCGCTTGTTCTGGAACACCGGCTGGATCATCCGGCGCTGCTTGCGCCACAGCTCGCCCTCGCTGGTCAGCAGGCCGTCGCCGATGGCGCGCCGCGCCTGGACCAGGCCCACGCCCTTGTGGTAGTTGCCGCTGTTGTCGGCCAGGACGTGCTTGGCGTGGTCGGGGTGGTTGAAGAAGTACAGCGTCTTCGGCCCGATGCGCAGCCGGGCGGCGTCGCCGTAGGTGGCGGCGAGCTTCATCAGCGCGAGCCGGTCGGTGGCGAGCTTCTTGAACAGCCCCGGCCCCGCCCACAGCGGCGGTCCGGGCGGCACCCGCCGGGCGGACGGCGCCGCCCGGTCTCCTGCCTTGCCCGCCTTGGGCCCGGTGAGGGTCACAGCGGCACCTCGCTCCAGTCGGGGCTCATCTGGCGGACCTTGCCCTTGAAGAACAGCAGGCCGTCACGATCGGTCTGCTGGGTGAGAGTGAGGATCCTGCCGATGAAGATGGTGTGGTCGCCGCCGTCGTAGGTGCGGAAGACCTCGCACTCGAAGCTGGCGAGGGTCCCGGTGAGCAGCGGCGCCCCGGTCTCCTCACCGGGGACCCAGTCGACGTTCTCGAACTGGGCCGCCCCAAGGGGGCGCCAGCGGTTGGCGAAGTGCATCGCCTCGGCCTCCTGGTGCGCGGCCAGCACCGACACCCCGAAGAACCCGGTGGTGGTCAGGCACTGGTGCATCATCGCGCCCCGGTCGACGCAGACCAGCAGCAGGGGCGGTTCGAGGGACACCGAGGTGAACGAGTTGGCGGTCATGGCGTGCGGAACCGCGCCGCCCGTCGTCACCACGGTGACCCCGGTGGCGAACGTCCCGAACGCCCGCCGCAGCGACTTCACGTCCGCCACCGGGCGGGTCCGCGTGGATAGGTCGACGTTCACGCTGTCCTCCTGGCTGACTGTCTGGGGCCGCGCCTATGAGGCATACGGTTCGAGCGCCCGTGCCAAGGCGTCGGGGACCCTGGCGGGGACCGTGCGGGTGTTCGGCCCGCGCATGCAGGCGATGCGCTGCCGGCCCCGGGCGATCAGCGTCTCGGTCCCGTCGGGGTCGAGCCGGACGTAGTCGAAGCTGAACTCGACCTGGGTCTGGGCCAGCTCCTGCAGCCGCATCCTGATGGACAGCTCGCTGAAGGCCGTGATCTCGGCGAAGAACTCGCAGTCGACCTTCAGCGTGAACAGTTTCAGGTCGTCCTGGAGGTCGGCGAGCACCTCGGGCGCCCGCTCCTTGAGGAACATCTCCCGGCAGCGTCCCTGCCAGCGCAGGTAGTTGACGTAGTAGACGTTCCCCACGATGTTGGTCTCTTCGAAACCGACAGTGTGCGCGTATTCGTAGTACTTGCCCATCGGGCTAGGACCGCCCTTCCGTGTGGCGGGGGGCCGCCCGGTGAGGGCGGCCCTTCCGCGTCGAACTCCCCATGTCCCTACGGCCGCCCTCCGGTGAGGACGGCGAACACGACCGGGTCCGGGGCGTCCCGGAGGGTCGTGACGAGCGTCGAGACGTGGCCGCCTCCGCAGGAGAGCACGGCCCAGGCGCCCCGCAGCGCGGGGGTGAGGGTGACGGGCGCGCTCGGCAGGATGCCGGCGCCGCGCAGCGCCCCGGCGGCGGCCAGCACGCGCGTCGCCGCCGTGCCGTACCCCTCGCCGGTCGCCGCGGCGAGCTGCTCCGCGAGCGGCGCGTGCGCGCCGAGCAGCTCGGCCCACTCCTCCGGCGTCCGTTCGGCGACCGTCTCGACGGCGGCGCCGGCCAGTCCCTCGGCCACGACGGCCAGGGTGACCCCGGCGCCGTGGGCGGCCGAGAGCGTGCGCCCGCCGTCGATCTCGGGCCGCCCGTCGGGGCCCTGGCGGACCTCGACGGTGTGGCCGAGGGCGCGCCCGGCGGCCACGGCCGTGCGGGCGGCGCGCGCGGCGTCGTCGTCGGCGCCGGAGTACGGCTCGACGGCGACGGCGGCCCGGGTGCCGGTCAGGTCCTCCAGCGTGCGCTCCAGGTAGGACCCGAGCAGCGGGGCGACCCACGGCCCCCGGCCGTCCTTCTTGCGGACCGCCTGGAGGCGCAGGCCCTCCCACCGTTCGACGACCTCGCCCGCGGCGGTGCGCACGGCGATGTCGTAGATGTAGGTGTCGCCCTCGTGGAAGCGCTCGGTGGCGCAGTAGCGCAGCTGTCCGGCGTCGGCCAGGGCCGCGCCGCCGGGCCAGATGCGCTCGATGCCGACCGGCAGCAGGGTCGCGTCGGGGACGCAGACCTGGTTGCCGTGCATGAGCGCGTCCCGCATGCCGGGGTCGCCGAGCAGCAGCTCGCCGGCCAGGTAGCCCGCGAACCAGTCGCGGGCGTCCACGGCGGCCACGTCGGCGTCGACGTGGCGGGCCGCGGCCCGGTGGTAGCGGCGCAGCCGGTGGAACCGGCCGCCCTGGAACAGCACGTCGCCGTACATCTCGCTCGGCGGGTCCAGCGGGACGGCCGGCAGGCCCTCGCCGATCTGGGCGGGCGGCCCGGAGGGGACGCCCTCCTCGGTGTAGCGCAGCCGGGCGCGGAAGTGGTCGACCTCGAACCCGGTCTCGGCGCTGCGGATGGCCACCTGCACCGTGTCGTCGTCGGTGACGGTCGCCGCGATGCGGATGGTGGTGCTGCCCTCCGGCGCCACGATGATCGGCCGCAGGAACTCGGCCTCCTCGATGACCGGCGCCGTCGGCCTGCCGGTGGCCGCGGAGGCGACCTGCGCCATGGCCTCCATGCCGAACACCGCGGGGAACAGCAGGTTGCCGTCCAGGAGGTGGTCTGCCAGGTAGAGGTCGGTGCCGGCGCTCATCTCCGCCTCGGCGACCAGCTCGACGCCGTGGTAGCGGATCAGCGGCCTGTCGACGAAGCGCAGCAGCGGCAGCTCGGGCAGGTCGCGGCGGACGGTGTCGATGCCCTCGGTGCGTCCGCTGATCACCACGACCGGCGGCACGTCGGGGTCGGCGACCAGGCGACGCATGATCTGCACGCCCTGCTCGGGGGCGATGGGCACGATGCCCTTGCGGGAGAGGTCCTCGACGACCGAGAGCTTCTCGCCCATGCCGACGTCCGACCAGACCGACCACTCCATGCAGATGGCGCGGCAGCCCTCGTTGGCCTCGCCCACCTCGCGGGTGAGGGACGCCATCCAGTCGTTGGCGGTGGAGTAGTGCGCCTCGCCCTGCAGGCCGGCGCGGCCGATGATGCTGCCGAAGGTCACCAGCAGGCGCAGCCGCCCCGGGTCGACGGCGTCCAGCACGTTGCGCAGGCCGTCGATCTTGGGGGCGAAGGTGCGCCGGAAGGCGGCCGTGTCGAGCGTGGTCAGACCGCTCGGCTCGTTGCGGCCGGCGCCGTGCAGCACGGCGGTGACCGGCCCGAGGGCGGCCTCCAGCTCGGCGATCCCGGCGCGCACCTTGGCGGCGTCGGTGACGTCGGCCCTGGCGTAGTGGACGGTGACCCCGGAGTCGGCCATCCTGCGCAGGTTCTCGGCCAGCTCGGCGTCCGCCGCGGCGTCCGAGCGGCCGAGGATCGCCAGCTTGGCGCCGCTGTCGGACGCGACGGCCAGGGCGCACTCGGCGGTGATGCCCTTGCCGCCGCCGGTGACCAGGAGCACGTCTCCGGCGCCCAGCGGGTGCTCCTCGCGGGCCGAGCGCACGGGCATGGCCCGCAGCGTCGGGACGCGGCGCACGCCCTCGGCGTCGTAGAACGCCTCGGAGAACCGGGTGGTCGAGGCCACCTCCCGCACGACCCAGCCGACCGCGTCGGGCGTCACCGGGACGTGCACGATGGTGGTCCGCAGGTGCGGGGCCTCCAGTTGCAGCGTCTTGGCCAGCCCGGCCGCGCCGCGGTCGTGCTCGACCAGGACGAACCGGGTGCCGGGGGCGGCGGCGACCGCCGACTTCGCGCCGAGCAGCGCCTGCTCCAGGTGCTCCTCGCCGCAGCCGGGCGGCAGCGCCACCAGGACGCCCGAGCCGACCTTGCCGCGTTCGAGCGCCTCGCGCAGCGCCTCGGCGAGCGGGGCGTCCCCGGCCGTGTACAGCTGCCAGGGGCCGTTCTCCCCCGGCGAGGTGGGCGCGGGCAGGGGCAGCGCGTCCAGGTCGACGCTGAACGGCCGCGCCCAGGGCGCCGCGCCGGTCACCACGGACGCGGGGGCCGCCTCGGCGTCCCCGCCGCCCGCGACCAGCGCGTCCAGCGCCTCCGACAGCTCGCGCAGGCTCGCCGTCGCGAGGTTGGTCGGCGCCTTGGAGGCGGGCACGCCGAGCCGCTGGGTCGCCTGGTCGATGATGTGCATGACCGTGACCGAGCTGAGGTGCAGCTCGTCCAGCGGCCTGCTGTCCTCGCCGACCATCTCCAGCGGCAGCTCGGCCCGTTCGGCCGCGAGGCGGCGCAGCAGGTCGATGCTCGACTCGGCCGCGTCTCCCACCGGCTGCGGCGTCTCGCCGGCGACCGGCGCGGCCGGCGCGGAAGCGCGCGGCTGCACGGTGCCGGTGATGCTGACCTGCGGCGCCAGCTCCGTCGGGTTCTGGAAGTAGGTGAACTCGGCGCCCACCTCCAGCGGGCGGACCAGCCTGCCGTGGAACAGCTCCTCGTGCACGATCGGCACACCGGCGACGTACGCCGCGCCGGCGACCCTGAGCAGTCCGGTCAGCGACTCGTCCTCGGTGTCCAGCGCGAGCGCCGGCACGTCGGTCACCGACGCGGCCAGCCCGCTGAGCACCCGGCCGGGGCCGACCTCGACGAGCAGGTCCAGGTCCTTGGACGCCGACTCGACGGCCTGGGTGAACAGGACGGGGGCGGTGATCTGGTCGCGCAGCAGGTCGCGGACGTCGGTGTCCGGCTGGAGCGTCACCCCGGTCACCGTGGAGACGACCGGCCGGGAGACCTGGCCGAACTCCTCCTCGGCGAGGTAGGTGGACAGGGCCTCGGCGGCCGGCGCCACCAGCGGCGAGTGGAACGCGTGCGACACCGCGAGCTTGGTCCACTTCAGCCCGGCGTCGCCGGCCTTGCGGCCGAACGCCTCGATGGCGTCCAGCGGCCCGGCGATGACGGTCTGCTCTGGCCCGTTGTACCCGGCGATCACGACGGGCAGGTCGCCGGCCAGCTCGGTCACCGTGTCCGGCGTCGCGCGGACGCTGGCCATGGTGCCCGAGGCGCTGTGCTCGGTCATGGCCTTGCCCCGGACGCCGGCGACGCGCAGCAGCGCCTCCTCGTCCAGCGCGCCGGCCCAGTGAAGCGCCGAGATCTCGCCGAGGCTGTGCCCGACCGCGACGTCCGCCTCCACGCCGATGACCGACAGGGCGCGCAGCCCCGCCATCGACCCGGTGACGATGCGCGGCTGGGCCACGGCGGTGGCGACCATGTCGCCGCTGGTGGGCAGCGCCGCCTGGAGGTAGATCTCCTCGACCTCGGGGAAGCGCCGGCGCAGCGCGCCGCCGCCGGTGCCGCGGCCCGACCCCTGGCCGGGGAACAGGAAGCCCACCCGGCCCGGCCCGTCGGCGTGGCCGTGGAACGCCTTGCCCTCCGGGCTGAACAGGCGGGTCTCCCCCGCGTCCAGGGATTCCAGCACGGCGCGCAGCCGCCGCTCGGCGTCCTCGGGCGAGGAGGCCACCACCGCGGCGCGGTACGGCAGGTCGCGCAGGTCGCGCTGGAGGGTGGCCGCGAGGTCGGCGAGCTGGGCGTAGGACACCGTGATGACGAAGTCCGCCACCTCGGCGACCCGCTCGCGCAGCGCCTCGGGCGAGGCGGCGTCGACGAGCAGCAGTTCGGCGTCCTGGAGCGAGGCGGCCAGGGTGCGGGTGCGCGTCGAGAGCGGCGTCCGCTTCCTCGGGCCGGTCTTCTCCAGCACGACGTGGGTGTTGATGCCGCCGAAGCCCATGGCGGTGATGCCGGCGCGAACCGGGGCGCCGGACGGCCAGGGCTCGGCCTTGCGCAGCGCGCGCAGTGTCGCGCCGTCGCCCGACAGCACCTCGTGCGGCTCGACGCAGCCGATGGCCGGCGGCAGCACCTGCTCGTGCACCGCCATGGTGGCCTTGATGAGGCCGGCGACGCCGGCGGCGGCCTTGGCGTGGCCGATCATCCCCTTGATGGAGGTGACCGCCGCGCGGGTGGCCGAGGGGTCGGCCTCCGCTCTGGCCTCCGTCAGCGCCCTGAGCTCCGTGGCGTCGCCGACCGCCGTGCCGGTGCCGTGGCCCTCGAACAGCTCGACGGTCTCGATGCCGAACCCGGCGCGGTCGTAGGCGCGCTTCAGCGCGAGCTTGTAGCCGCTGACCTCGGGCCTGGTCATGCCGCCCTTGCCGTCGGAGGAGATGCCGTAGCCGGCGACGGTGGCGTAGATGCGGCGGCGGGCCTTGACGGCCTCGTCCTCGCGCATCAGCACGATCATGCCGCAGCCCTCGCCGGGCCAGAAGCCGTTGGAGTGCCGGTCGTAGAGCCGGAACTCGCTCTTGGCCAGCGCGCCGGTCTTGGCGAAGCCGACGATCTCGAACGGGTCGATGGACAGGTCGACGCCGCCGGCGATCGCCACGTCGATGTCGCCGTCCTCCAGCGCCTTGCACGCCGTCGTGACCGACAGCAGCGAGGAGGAGCAGGCGCCGTCGACGATGTAGCCGCCGCCGTTGAGGTCGAAGTAGTTGCAGATGCGGCCGGCGATGGTGTTGGCGAGGCCGCCGGCCAGGGTGTCCTCGTCGATGCCCGGGAACGGGCTCTTGTAGGTGGACTCAAGGTCGGCGAGGAACGTGGCCAGCCGGTCGTCGTCCCAGCCCAGCTCCTTGAGCTGGGCGGCGACGGTGCGGCGCACGTACGGCCAGCGCAGGCGCATCACGTTGGCGCGGGTGAACTCGCCGGTCAGGGTGTTGCCGACGACCACGCCCGTGCGTTCCCGCGGCAGGCCCTCCGCTCCGGGGAAGCCCGCGTCCGCCAGCGCCTGGCCCGCCATGTCGAGCGCGAGCCAGTGCGTCAGGTCGGTGGAGCGGTACGTGCTGCCGCCGATCTTGTAGCCGATGCGGTCGAACTCGTAGCCCTCGATGACCGCCGCGGTGCGCGCGTAGAAGGTGTCCGGGTGCGCCGGGTCGGCGTTCCAGTAGTCCTCAAGGCGCATGCGCACGTCGGGCAGCCTGCGGAAGGCACGGCGACCGGCGATGGCGTTCTCCCAGAGCTCTCTGGGCGACGAGGCGTCCGGGTATCGGCACGCCATGCCGACGATCGCGATCCTGGTCATACCGTGGCGACCTTCTTGTCAGCGGCGGGCACCTGGTCGACGGGGAACTCCGCCACCGCCTTGAGCGCCGCCTGGGCCTCGCGCTGGTCGCGCGCCTTGTGCACGAAGTGGGCCGCCCAGAAGAAGCCGCCGCGGATGGCGCAGATGCCGGCCGTGGCGAAGAACAGGGCGTAGGAGATGTGCACCGCGGTCAGCACGCCGTACAGCAGGGCGACGCTGCCGCCGAAGAGCACCTGGTTGGAGGGCTTGGACGGGCTCGTGCCGGGGTCGGTGATCATGTAGTTGCTGAACAGCACGAACGCGACGCCGGTCATCATGCCGAGCGCGGCGGGGATGGAGGTGCCGAAGATCAGTCCGCGCACGATCGACTGGAGGGCGAAGACGCCGACCCAGCCCGCGATCAGCGGCATCCTGTTCGTCAGCTTGCCGTTGAGCATCGTGCCGCCGAGGATGATGATGCAGGGGATGATCCAGTCGAACCACGTGTCGGTGTGCTCGGTGAAGTGGTACGGCGGGGCGATGCTGGCCCAGGGGAAGACCAGCAGGATGACCGCGATGCCGAAGTTCGACGGGTTCATGTAGTGCCGCAGCCGGCCCTTGACCGGCGCCCGCAGGATCCACTTGGCTCCGACCGCGACGACGACGCCGAACAGCAGCACCCAGATCTGGTCGTTGACGTAGATCAGCATGTTCATCGCGAGGCTGGTGATGTGCGCCGGGTACAGGAACGTCAGCAGGCCCTTGAACCCGCCGCCCTTGAACCGCGGCGCGCGTCCCTCGACCTTGGCGCCGATGATCTCAAGGCCGATCTCGGTCGAGTACCCGGTGGCCAGGGCGATGAAAGGCCACAGCCACGGCTGCTCGAACCCCAGCACGGTGTAGCCCAGGATGTTGAAGACCGAAATCGAGATCGCGAAGTTGCGCAGGGCGGTGACCACTTTGGGGTCATGGCGCGGTGGCGCGGCGGGCTTGGACTCGGCCGCGCTGGGCTTTGACTCAGCCATGTCGATCACTTCTCCTTGGCCTGCTGGCCGAGCTCGAGCGAGTGCCAGCCCGTGGTGAGCTGGACATCCTGGTCGTGCGGCTGTCCGTTGCGGTCGCGCCACTTGATGTTCACCGTCAGCGGCCCGGTGACGTTCTGGCCGAGGCCGATGTGCACCTCGGAGGAGCGCCGGCCGGAGTGGCCGCTGCTTCCGTCGACCCGGCTGACGAACATGCGCCCGTCGGGAGTCTTCACGCAGACCTGCGCGCCGGTGACCGGCGAGCCGGCGGCCGGGAGCGTGCCGGGGGTGGCGGGGGTGTCGCGGGTCAGCTTCAGACCGAGGAAGGCGCCGGTGGCCGGGCTCTGGTTGGAGTAGAAGACCGGCTCGTCCCACTGGCGGGCGACCGCGAAGTCCAGGCGGCCGTCGCCGTCGGCGTCACCGGTGGCGATGCCACGGGTCGGCGTGGGGATCGCGAGGCCGAGGTCCTTGGCCATGTCGACGTACCGGCCCGAGGGGCCCTTGACGAAGAAGTGCAGCGTCTGGTGCCCGCCGATGTCGTCGCCCGCGCGCGCGTTCGGCCACCAGAACGGGTTCTGCAGCAGCTGGTCGTTGGCGGTGGCGAGCTCCTGGAGCTGCGGCCAGCGGTCGGTCTGTCCCTTGACGAACCCGGTGGCCTGCGCGATCTGCAGGTCTCCGCTGTTGTTGAAGTCGGCCATCTTGATGTCCCAGCCCCAGCCGGACCACGCGGTGCCCGCCGGGCCGCTCACGTCCTTGAACGGAGCCTCGCCCGAGCGCAGCTTCGCGGTCAGCTCGGCCTTGTTCGCGGCCGTGGACATGTACTGGAAGTTGCTCTCCTCGATGCCCCACGAGGTGGTGATGTTGCTGACGAACATGTCGTACAGGCCGTCGTGGTTCAGGTCGGCGAAGTCGACGCCCATGCCCTTGAAGGAGTCGTTGCCGACCGTCTTGGACTTGGGGATGATCGGCGAGCGGACGCCGGTGACCGCCGAGAGCTTGATGTGCCCCGGCGTGGACCGGTTGTAGAACATGCGGTCGGGGCCGAAGTCGTTGGCCAGGTACAGCTCGGGGAGCTGGTCGCCGTCCAGGTCGGTGGAGGCCGCGCCGAGCTCCCAGCCCTTCGAGGCGTCCTTGGGCAGGACGTCGTCGATGCACTCGTAGCTGACCGAGGGGGTCGCGCCGGTGGAGGAGCCGGTCCAGCGGAAGAAGTAGTCCTCGCCGCCGTTGAAGCCCTGGGACATCGAGTGGTTCATGTGCACGCCGCCCTCGACCGTCGGGTCCAGGACGGGGCTGTCTTCGAAGTAGTTGCCGATGAAGATGTCGTCGTGCCCGTCGCCGTCGAAGTCGGCGACGGTGGCCGCGTTGGTGTTCCACTGCGGGCCGGTGTACTTGCCGCTCGTCGCGTTGGCGCCCGGCACCAGCTCGACGGCCTGGTAGGAGGTGGCGTCCAGCCTGGGCGTCGCGCCCGGCTTGGCCAGGTAGACGATCGGCGTGCGGCCCCACATGTAGACCAGCAGGTCGATGCGGCCGTCCTCGTTGTAGTCACCGGGGACGCAGCCCATCGGCGCCATGGTGTCGTTCATCGGCAGCGCGCCCGGGTTCAGCGCGAACGGCGCGTACCGGCTGCCGCCGGCGCCGGGCGTCGGGGTCACCACGGCCTGGTCGATGCGCGTGTCCACCACGCACAGGTCGTTGGACAGCCCGTCGCCGTCAAGGTCGTTCATCGCGATGGCCGCGCCGACCGAGGAGATCCAGGCGTCGATGTGCGTGTAGTCCTTGTTCACCTTGCGGATCGTCTGCTGCTTGTAGCCGCTGGGCAGCGCGATGGACAAGGGTTTGAACGAGAACTTGTTCGCGATGGTCGCGGTCTCGGCCGCGGAGTAGGACGGCAGGCGGGCTATCGAGAAGACGCTCACGATCAGAACGAGAGCGACGATTCCCGGTAGCTGCCTGCGCAGCCAGCCAAGGGTCGCGGTCACCGGCTAACACCTCCAAGAGAGACAAATTGGTCGGCGATGCGCTGCCGCCACACCTCATAGGCCGGCACATCACCCTGAATCGGCTGGTCTGGACGGGCTTCGTTGCTGATCCGCGCCGCTTCCTCCGGCGAGACGCCGCAGAACACCCGCGTGGCGATCTCGGTGGCGGGCACCACCAGGCCGGGCCGCACCCGGGCCTCGGCGGCGAACGCCGAGCCCTGCGCGAGCTGGGGACGGTACGGGCCGGCCAGCTCGGCGAACCTGCGCAGCTCGTCCTCCTCGGCCCCGCACGCGTAGGTGGCGGCCAGGCCCGTCCCGGCGTACAGGTCGCCGCGCCGGGACTCGGGGAACTTGGCTATCAGCGAGGTGACGACATCGACGTCGGTGCCTCCGACGAACCACAGTGCCCGGCCGATGCCCTGGTCGATGACACGGTTGGCGTATCCCTGCGGGGCGTCGGCGGGCCAGGGGAAGCGGGATTCCTGGTACTGCGCGTGCACGTACTGGTCGGTGCGGAAGTAGGCCTGATGGAAGCCGTAGCCGTCCAGCGCCAGCCACCGCAGCAGCGGGTCGGGGGCGTGGACCTTGGACCACAGGATCCGGGGCAGCCGCGCCATGGCCCAGCCGACGCCGACGTAGATCAGGTACACCTGGGCGTCGCCCCGCCCCGCGAGGCTGCCGGCGACCTTGCGGCCGGTCGCCAGCGGCGTGGCGTCGAGGATCGCGTAGGCCATGCCCGCGCCCTCGTAGGCGAAGCCGCGGAACCGCCGGGGGATCTGCTCCAGCCGCTCCTCCGCCTCGGCGGGCGTGCGCGCCTCCGCCGCGTAGGCGTATCCGGTGAGGAACATCTCGCCGACCGTCTCGAGCAACTCGCGGGCTTCGGCATTCTTCACGTGGAAACCGCGTGTCGCGAGTTTCGTCTCGGATACGTTAGGCGTGATAATACGCCGCCTCAATGACCTCAGAAGGCTGGCCAATTGTCTCTCCCTCCCCCGGGGGTTTTCCTGCTCCGCGGGATAATCCGTGCTTAGAATGTAGTCATATGGAGTTGCGCCGGGTCCACTTCAAACGTGCTCACTCGGTGTCACCGATTTCCGTTCACGGGCAGGCGGAAATCACTCCCCGCGCGTTTCTACAGGCGATTCCCGCGCATGCGGAACCGCCTTTTCCGCCGCCCTTTTCGCGGGCGGCGGGAAAGTGGGTGACGCCGTGGCGGGTCAGCCCGGGATGCGGTCCCCTGAGGGGACGAAGTGCGCGCGCACCGCGCGCCGCCACAGCTCGTACGCAGGCACGGCTCCGGGGCCGGCGGTCACGGCGGTGGCGTCGGCGAGCGCGACGGCGGCCTCGATCGACAGTTCGGCCAGCACCGCGGTGGCCGCCTCGGTGTGCGCGGGCACGTACCCGGAGAAGTCGCGCGCCTTGGCGGCGAAGACCACGCCCTGCGCCAGCTCGGGCCGGTACTCCCCCGCGGCCAGGCGCAGCGAGG
The DNA here is from genome assembly GCF_042654065.1 of Sphaerisporangium dianthi. Classification (NCBI taxonomy): domain Bacteria; kingdom Bacillati; phylum Actinomycetota; class Actinomycetes; order Streptosporangiales; family Streptosporangiaceae; genus Sphaerisporangium; species Sphaerisporangium dianthi. The sequence goes on from NZ_JBHSFP010000014.1 coordinate 205,834, forward strand.
CGAGCTCTTCGGGCGTGGAGCCGCCCGCGAAGGTGGCGGCCAGCCCGACGCCGCTCCACAGGTCGGCCCGCCGGTGCTCGGCGAAGCCCTCGACCCGGGCTGTGACGCCGGGGACGTCCCCGCCGTGGATGAACCACAGGGCGCGGCCGATGCCCTGGTCGACGGCCCGCAGGAAGTAGGCGGGGTCGCCCTCCCACGCGTACGGCGCGGGCACCCGCTGCTCGTCCACCCAGCGCCGGGTGTCGAAGTAGGCCCGGTCGAAGCCGTAGCCGTCGACCGCCAGCCAGCTCATGGCCGGGTAGTACGCCGAGCCGGTGAGGTCGGGCATGACCTTCTTCCACAGCGGCCGGGGCAGCCGTGCCATGGCGAAGCCGATGCCGATGTAGGTGAGGAAGATGTGCGGCTGCCCGGGGCCGAGCAGCAGGTCGCGGGCGCGGTGGCCGCGTCCGCCGGCCATCGCGTCCAGCACGGTGAACGCCATGGTCGCGCCCTCGTAGGCGAACCCCCGGTGCTCCTGGTCGACCAGGGCCAGGCGGCGCTCGACCTCCCACTGGTCGCGCGCGTCGATTCCCCACTCGAATCCGCAGATCACCGCCCGGGGGATGGCTTCGAGCCCGCGGGTGGCCTCAGAGGGGGTGGCGGGAAAGCCGCGCGCGCCGAATGTCACATCGGCCAGCGACGGAGTCAGCACGAGCCTGCGCAAGGAACCGAACAGGGTAGGCATAATGCTCCTCGTCTTCGCCATCAGCCGATGACGGCTCTTCACCCCCAGTTGGACCATTTCATGGTGATATGCCGGATAGTTACACGCCATCTCCCGTATTGCGAAGCTTAGTCATGATCTGTAATGGCGTGCCTTACGGGCGCGACGACACCGGCGCGACGCGACCGGTGCGGCGCGACCGGTGCGGCGCGACGGCACGCGGAAAACGCGTCAAGCCCCCGCGAACGCGAGGGCTTGAAAAGGGCAGGCGTGAAAAGGACGGGCTCGAAAGGACGGGCTCGGAGATGGCGGGAGAGGCGGGTCAGCCGGCCCAGCCGCTGACGCGCCAGGCCGCCGGGCCCGGTCCGGCGACGACCGGCTTGCGCACCGTGCGCGAGCCGTCCAGCCAGGCCGAGGCGATCTCCGCCGCACCGGCGGTCTCGGCCGCGTGGGCCTCGGAGGCCGCGCCGTTCGAGGCGGTGCGGGCGTTCAGCACCGCGATCAGCGCCGCCAGCTCCTCGGGCGTCGGATTGCCGCGAACCACCTTCATGTAGAAGCCCTGCGTCACGTCGCCCTCCAGACTGGGATGACCCGTCCTACGAGCGTCACGCCCGGGCGGTGACCGGCGCACCTTCTCGAATGCGCACCTGCCCCCGCACGGATCCGTCCCCGGACACGGGTCCGCGCCCGCCCCGCGTCCCTCACGCGGATCCGCCGCCGGACACGGGTCCGCCTCCGCTCCGCTTGCCTCACGCGGATCCGCCGCCGGACACGGGTCCGCCTCCGCTCCGCTTGCGGCGAGGCGGCCGCCCTTGACGGCCCGCGGCG